>NYUU01000097.1 GCA_002684175.1 Synechococcus sp. CPC35 | reverse complement strand
CTTCTGTCATCCAGCGCAGCTGGTGGCACCGGAGCTGGTGGGCTGCAGGCTGGTGAAACGCAAAGAGGATGGAAGCCTGCTCTGGGGCGTGATTGTGGAAACCGAGGCGTATTTCCAGGACGAGCCCGCCTGCCATGGATATCGCCGCCGCTCACCCCAGAACGAAACCCTGTTTGGTGAGCCAGGGCGTTTTTATGTGTATGTCAGCTATGGCATCCACCACTGCGTGAATGTTGTGACGTATCGTGCGGAATGGGCCAACGGTGTGTTGCTGCGAGCTGTAGCGATGCCCGGGGAACCAGAGCGGGTCGCGGCAGGGCCGGGCCTGCTGGCCCGCCGCTTCGGACTGACAAGGCTGGATGACAGCTGCCCGGTGACGGGCGAACATGGCGTGTGGCTGGCATCCCGGCCGGCATCGCTCGCCAGCCCCACGCTTGTGACCACAACGCGCATCGGTATTTCAGAGGGAGAAAGCCTCAGGTTGCGCTGGTATCTCCGCTCCAGCCGCAGCGTCAGCCGTCGGGCAAAGGGTGATCGCACGCCACCCCGCGATCAGGCCTGGACACCGTTGCCGGAGGACGCTTCATGAGCGGATGGCAGCACCGTCACATCCTCGATCTGTCGACGTTTTCAACAGACGACTACGCCGCCGTGCTGCAGCTGGCGGACCGCTTCCGGCAGCTCCCCGTCACCGGAGCCCGCAGGCTTCCTGCCCTTCAGGGGCGTCTTGTCGCAAGCCTGTTCTTTGAGCCCAGCACCCGCACCCGCAGCAGCTTCGAGCTGGCGGCGAAGCGTCTTTCGGCCGATGTGATGAGCTTCTCGCCCTCGAGCAGCTCCCTCAGCAAGGGTGAAAGCGTGCTCGACACCGCACGCACCTATGTGGCCATGGGGGCTGATGTGCTGGTGCTGCGCCATCGTTCCACCGGCGTTCCTCAGCAGCTGGCGGAGGATCTCGATCGACTCGGTGAACGGGCGGTTGTCCTCAATGGTGGGGATGGCCTGCACAGTCACCCGAGCCAGGCGCTGCTGGATCTGCTCACCCTGGCCCGTCATTTCAATCCGAAGCAGCCGACGCCGGATGTTCTGCAAGGCAAGCGGATTGTGATTGTCGGCGACATCATTCATTCCCGTGTGGCCCGTTCCAACCTCTGGGCCCTCACCGCCTGTGGTGCGGACGTTGTTCTGTGTGGTCCGCGCAGTCTGCTGCCGACGGAGTTCGCGGACTTCGTGGCGGCACCGCCGCCTGGCCAGGCCAGGGATCCCGTTCCGGAGCGCGGCAGCGTGACGGTGCATCACCAGCTGGAACAGGCACTGCCTGGTGCTGATGCCGTCATGACCCTCAGGCTCCAGAAGGAGCGAATGCGGCAGCAGCTGCTCACCAGCCTCGAGCGCTACCACCGGGATTACGGCCTCAGCCATCAGAGATTGCAGCTCTGCGGCAAACCGGTACCGGTCCTGCACCCCGGTCCTGTCAATCGAGGTGTGGAGATGACGGGAGATCTTCTCGATGATCCGCACGTTTCTCAGGTGGAGGAGCAGGTGCGGAACGGAGTGCCGACCCGCATGGCTCTTCTTTATTTGATGGCAGCGGCCGAGTCGGTGGCGGAACCTTCACTGGTGTCCATCAGTTCCTGAGTCTGTGGGTGGCCGATCACGTGATGGGAGTAGTAGTCCATCGCGGCCTTGAGAGCTGCATCCGGTGCAGCGATCGATGGCCCTTCCCCCGCCTGCATCGGGAAGTGGGCATCAGCGGCGTCGAGGGCCAGGTGCTGACTGGGCATTCCGGTGAGCAGCATCGAAGCCCGCTGCTGCGTCAGCAGGGCGAACACCCATTTCACAGAGAGGGAAATGCGGTTTTCCCAGCCGGGAATCAGCACAAGATGCACGAAGGCCCAGAGAATCCAGCCGATGCCTCCGGAGAATTTCAGACCCCGCAGGTCTGTCACGGCGTTCGAGCGGTCCAGCACCGCCATGCTGCCGAAGTCGAAGTAACTGAAATTCGGGCGTGGACGATCGGCCACGATCGCCGCAATGTCCTTGCCGATGAAGCTGCCCGCCTGCTTGGCAGGAGCGGCCATGCCCGGCAACGGCTTGCCGTTGGTGGTGTGGCTGTAGCTGCTCAGGTCACCGGCAACGCGGATCTCCGGATGTCCTGGAATTGAGAAGTCCGGTTCCACGATCACCCTGCCACCGCGATCCACCTCGCAGTCGGTGACATCAGCAAGCTTCTTGCCGAGCGAGGACGCCCGTACACCTGCGGTCCAGATCACGGTTGCGGCCTGGATTCGAACGTCGCCATCCGGGGTGCCGACGGTCACTTCACCGGGGCGCATCGTCTGCACCCGTCCCTTGCCCAGGAATTCAACGCCGTCTTTCTGAAGGGATTGCATGGCCGCTTCGGACAGCCCTTCCGGCATGGCCCGCAGAACGCGATCGCCCGGATCGACCATCACGATCCGCGTCTTCTCTGGGTCGAGCTGCTTGAACGCGTTCTCCATGGCCCAGCGCATCAGCTCTGAAACGGCGCCCGCCATTTCGCAGCCGCTGGGTCCTGCACCAACGATCACAACCGTCTGCAGAAACTGCCGTGCTTCCGGGTCCGGCGTCTGCTCCGCCTGCTCCATCGCCATCAGCAGCCGCCTGCGAATCTCCTCGGCGTGCTCGAGGATCTTCATCGGTGGGGCGAAGGTGCGCCAATCCTCATGCCCGAAGAAGGTGCTGCCTGAGCCGGTGGCAAGCACCAGGTAGTCGTAGCTGTAGGCCTTGCCGTTGAAGACGATCTGTTTGCCTTCAGGATTGACCTGGGTCACCTCGCCCAGCAGAACCTGCGTGTTGCTCTGAGCGCCCACCAGTTCCCGCAGGGGAAGGGCAACATCTCCCCGGGACACAAGACCGGTGGAGACCTGATAGAGGAGTGGCTGGAATAAGTTGAAATTGCGCTTGTCGATCATCGTGATGCGCACGTCCGCATTCTTCAGCGCTTTGCAGACGTGGACGCCGGCAAATCCCCCACCGACCACGACGACATGGGGCGCATGGCGCAGACGCTCTTCCGGTGGATCGAGCTCCAGGAAGTAATGGTCGCCAGCCATGGGAAGCAGAACAAAGGCCCTTTCTGCAGGCTATGGAGAGCGGCTCACTTTGTCCGTGAATCAGCGCCCGATCGAATCAGATCAGTTTGAAAGCCTCAAGGAAAAGTCCGTAGAGAAAACCCACACGGCCAAGATCAAGCAGCTTCTGGGTCAGGGTCCAGTTCGAATCGCTCCCCCGGCTGCGTCGCACGGTCAGTTCCGTTGCAAGCACCACAAGCAATGCGGCGACGGGGTCCATCTGACCAAGCACACCGGCGACGGAGGTGATCGAACTTCCCAGCAGAAAACCAGACAGCAGGGCAATCGCCAGCAGAGACAGACGTCTCCAAGGATTTTCAGCCCAGGTATTGAGACGAACGATCGCCTGCCCGAGATTGATCTGAAGACGTGTGGATTGAAGCCGGCGCACCTTCGACGATCAGGACGACAGGCAGAGATCGATCCAAGTGACCCCCATCACCCGGCCGGTAGCCCTGCCACACCACTCTTACACCATAGATGGTGTTCCTGCAGTTCTGATCCACTACCAATGGAGGGAATTCGTCAAACCAAACAAAATCTGTACATCACATGTCGCAGATTCACCAGCAGCTGGTTCAAACCCAGGCTGACGAAATCGTTCTGAAGCAAATTCTGAAAACGCCCAGTGCGACCCAGCTCAGCTCGACTCAGCCTTGGCTTTCCTGGACGATTTGCCTTCCAGCAGCTCCAGAAGTGCTTCCATCTGAGCCATGACCCCGCGCACCTCTCCAGCCTCAGGAAGCAGGCCATCCTCCATGACTCCCTGATGCATCTCGCGCAGCTCCTGGCGGATGTAACGCAGGTGACTCACAACTTGCTCACGTTTCGACTGCGACATCGAGAACAGGACATCTCACCACTCCCTTTTACCGCATGAAGTGCCTGGATCGTCTTGTGGATCGGCTGGAGATTGCACCGGCTGCGGCCAGCACCATGAAAGTGAGCAGAGATGAAGGTCGCGCCAGCGAGGTGAGGAAAACCACGACAGCGAGAACGATCAACAGTGTGACCTTCCCTGCAACACCGATGGAGAATAGGGGATTCGAACCCCTGACCTCTGCGGTGCGATCGCAGCGCTCTACCAGCTGAGCTAATTCCCCGTCGGGCAAAGTTAGCCCCAAGGTGCTGGTCCAGACTGGGTTGTGATGGCTCACTCGCGGATGGTTATTCCGGAACGGCTGAACGGCTCTGGTGGAGTCAGATCAGCTGGGTCCGATGGTCTCATGAATCGCCAATGGAATTGCCATCGCAGAGTCGTGGATCAGGAACCGTCAGATGAGGACTGAGGTCTGGCCTGCACTTCAGGGTCGGCGCATCCTTGTGGCGGTCAGCGGCAGCATCGCCGCCGTCAAGACGCCCTTGCTGGTGAGCGCTCTCGTCAAAGCGGGTGCCCAGGTGCGCTGTGTGGTCACCGACAGTGCCGCCCGTCTGGTCAGCCCTGTTGCGCTCGCCAGCCTCAGCCGGCACCGCTGCTATCAGGATCTGGACCAATGGGATCCGGCCTTCAGCCGTCCTCTGCACATTGAGCTTGCGGAATGGGCTGAACTCATCATCCTTGCGCCGCTCAGCGCGGGCACACTCAGTCGCTGGAGCCATGGATCAGCGGACAATCTGCTGGCCAGCCTGCTGATGGCCGCAGAAGTGCCCTTGCTGGCGGCTCCTGCCATGAACACGGCCATGTGGCTTCATCCCGCCGTGCAGCGGAACTGGGCGGAGGTGCTCGGCTTCCCTGGAGTGGTGCCCCTGCTCCCGAGCTCCGGACTCCTGGCCTGTGATCGCGTCGGCGATGGACGCATGGCTGATCCTGCTCTGATCCAGCTTGCTGCCGCAGCGCTGTTCAGTCGCTCCACTGAGGCTGCTGTTGCAGCGCAGGACTGGACTGGCCAGAGGTTTCTCGTGACGGCGGGCCCCACCCGTGAACCCATTGATGGGGCGCGGGTGCTGTCCAACAACAGCAGTGGCCGCATGGGGGTGTTGCTGGCGCAGGCGGCCCGGCTGCGAGGGGCTGCCGTTGATCTGGTGCACGGACCGCTCACTCTCCCGGAGGCCTGGCTTGAAGGACTGGAGTGCTGTCCCGTTGACACGGCTGCGGAGCTGGAAACGGCCCTGAGGCAGCGCCAGGAATCGGCGGACGCCGTGGTGATGGCAGCCGCCGTTGCCGATCTGCGGCGCGATGCGGTGGAGCAGACCAAGCTGGCCAAGCTTGAGCTGCCGAATGTGTTGTCAAAGGGTTGGGTCGAAGTTCCCGATCTGCTGGCTGGCCTGGCTGAGCGTCGCCCCGAAAGACAGCTGCTGCTCGGCTTCGCAGCCCTCAGCGGTGAGGAGAACGCCTTGATTCGCGCCGGGGAAAGGAAACGGATTGCCAAGGGATGCCAGCTGATGTTCGTCAACCCCATCGACCGTCAGGGGCAGGGATTCGGTGATCAGGCCAACGGCGGCTGGCTGCTGGGGGATGGCTGGAAGCAGGAGCTTCCTGTGATGTCGAAACTGGCTCTGGCACAGCGCCTACTTGATGGTCTGCTCACGCTGCGGGCGGCTGAGTCTGGAACGTCCTGACCCGTCTCCCTGGTTGTGCCTTGTTCCGCAGAAACCCTGCGGTTCCGACAAGTTGTTGAGCCCGGTGAAGACCAGCTCTTTGGCTGATTTAAGACCTGTAGGATCCGCCATTGACGGTGAACCGTCTCATAAGCGTTCAGCCGACTGTTTTTCTCATGCGTATTCGCCCTCTGCTGGCCGTCGTGCTGGCGTTTTGCCTCACTTTCTTCACCACCGCCTGCAGTGGCGGCAGCGACACGGTGAAGCGAGCCGGTTCCAATGTGACCTATGACGACATCCGCAACACCGGAAAGGCGAATGACTGCCCCACGATCTCTGAAACATCCCGTGGCTCGATTCCCCTCAAGACCGGCGGCGATTACGAGCTAAGGGGCATCTGCATGCATCCCCTGCAGGTGTTCGCCAAGGAAGAGGCGAAGAATGCCCGCCAGAAGTCCGAGTTCGTCGAGGGCAAGATCCTCACCCGTTTCACATCAAGCCTTGACGAGGTCTTCGGTGATCTCACCGTGACGGACAAAGGCCTTCAGTTCATGGAAAAGGGCGGAATTGATTTCCAGGCGATCACCATCCTTGTTCCCGGTGGCGAGGAATTCCCCTTCACCTTCTCCAGCAAGTCTCTGGATGCCACAGCCGATGGTTCCGCGATCACCACAAGCACGGACTTTGAAGGCACCTATCGCACCCCCAGCTACCGCACAAGCAACTTCATTGATCCCAAAGGTCGCTCACTGACCACCGGTGTTCAGTACGCCCAGGGGCTTGTGGCCCTCGGTGGCGACGATGAGGAGCTGGAGAGGGACAACAACAAGCAGTACATCGACGGTGTCGGAACCATGAGTCTCTCCATCACCAAGGTGGATCCTGAGACCGGTGAGTTTGCAGGCGTTTTCAGTGCCGTTCAGCCCTCCGATTCCGACATGGGAGGTCGTGATGTCGTCGACATCAAGATCACCGGTGAACTCTACGGCCGTCTCGAGGAAGCCTGAAGCGATCTCCAGCGGAGCAGCTTCTGATTCCGAATCATCAGCAGGGGGCCAGCCGGCCCCCTTTTTTGTTGCGATTCCTGGGTGATCTGGGAGAATCGCCCGGTCTTTTTCGTGTCGTCATGACCGCCAGCGCCTCTGCCTCTGCCCAGCGACCAGGCGTGATCGCACCCTATGGCGGCACTCTGGTGGATCTGATGGCTCCCGCATCAGAGAAGGTCGCAGCGAAGGCGTCGGCCACCAAGAGCCTCGAATGCTCCGACCGCAATGCCTGTGATGTGGAACTGCTCGTTGTCGGTGGGTTCTCTCCTCTGCGCGGCTTCATGCACCGAGAGGACTATGACGCCGTTGTTGACGGCCATCGCACCGCCGCCGGTCAGCTGTTCGGCCTGCCGATCGTGATGGATACCGACCGTGAGGACATCGCCGTCGGCGACACACTTCTGCTCACCTACAAGGGGCAGGACCTGGCCATCCTCGAGGTCGAGGACAAGTGGGAACCGGACAAGGTGGTCGAAGCGAAGGGTTGCTACGGCACCACATCCCTCGAGCATCCCGCCGTGCGGATGATTGCCATGGAGCGCCGGCGCTTCTACCTCGGTGGTGCCCTCAAGGGTCTTGAACTGCCCCAGCGGGTGTTCCCCTGCAAAACTCCGGCGGAGGTTCGCGCCGGACTACCGGATGGTGAGGACGTGGTGGCCTTCCAGTGCCGCAATCCGATTCACCGCGCCCACTACGAGTTGTTCACCAGAGCGCTGCATGCTCAGAACGTGAGTGAGAACGCCGTGGTGCTGGTGCATCCCACCTGTGGGCCAACCCAGCAGGACGACATCCCCGGAGCCGTTCGCTTCCAGACCTATGAGCGACTGGCGGCCGAGGTCAGCAACGACAGCATCCGCTGGGCTTATCTGCCCTATGCCATGCACATGGCCGGCCCCAGAGAGGCTTTGCAGCACATGATCATCCGACGCAACTACGGATGCACTCACTTCATCATTGGGCGCGACATGGCTGGCTGCAAGTCCTCCCTCAGCGGCGATGACTTCTATGGCCCCTATGACGCCCAGAATTTCGCCAAGGAGTGCGCTCCGGAGCTCACGATGGAAACCGTCCCCTCGCTGAACCTCGTCTACACCGAAGAAGAGGGCTACGTGACGGCGGAACATGCCGAGGCCAGAGGACTGCATGTCAGGAAGCTGAGCGGTACCCAGTTCCGCAAAATGCTCCGCGGTGGCGAGGAGATTCCCGAGTGGTTCGCCTTCAAAAGCGTGGTTGACGTTCTCCGGGCCGCCTGATTCCTGAGGACACGTTTAACATTCCTTCACTTACGCGAGGCGACTCTTGAACAAGCGTTGGCGAAACATCGGTCTCGGGGCCCTGCTAGTACTGGCAATTGTCGTAATTGCGCCGGCATTCATCGGCGGCGGTGGCGGTGGCGGTCAGCCCCAGATCAACACCATTCGATATAGCGAGTTTGTCGAGGCGGTCAAGGACGATCAGATCAGCCGCGTGATGATCTCGCCCGACCAGGGCACGGCACAGGTTGTTGAAAGTGATGGTCGCCGCGCTCAGGTGAACCTGGCCCCTGATCGTGAGCTGCTTGGCCTGCTCACCCAGCACAACGTCGATATCGCCGTCCAGCCCTCCCGTCAGACCCCTGGGTGGCAGCAGGCGGCTGGCAGCCTGATCTTCCCGCTGCTCCTCCTGGGAGGCCTGTTCTTCCTCTTCCGTCGCGCCCAGGGTGGCGGTGGTGGCAACCCTGCCATGCAGTTCGGCAAGAGCAAGGCACGGGTTCAGATGGAACCGTCCACCCAGGTCACTTTCACCGATGTTGCCGGTATCGAGGGCGCAAAGCTTGAACTGACAGAGGTTGTCGATTTTCTGAAGAACCCAGACCGGTTCACNGCTGTCGGNGCCAAGATTCCCAAGGGNTGTCTGCTNGTCGGACCTCCCGGCACCGGCAAGACNCTGCTTGCCAAGGCCGTTGCAGGTGAAGCNGGNGTTCCCTTTTTCTCNATCTCAGGCTCAGAGTTCGTCGAAATGTTCGTTGGCGTTGGTGCCAGCCGNGTNCGCGACCTGTTCGAACANGCCAAGAAGAATGCTCCCTGCATCGTCTTCATNGATGAGATCGATGCGGTCGGTCGCCAGCGNGGAGCAGGTCTCGGTGGTGGAAACGACGAGCGTGANCAGACGCTGAACCAGCTNCTGACNGAAATGGANGGNTTCGAAGGNAATACCGGNATCATCATCGTNGCCGCCACCAACCGNCCGGATGTTCTGGACGCAGCNCTGATGCGTCCCGGTCGTTTCGACAGGCAGGTCACGGTNGATCGNCCTGATTANTCCGGGCGACTGCAGATCCTCAACGTCCACGCCCGCGGCAAGACNCTNTCCAAAGACGTNGATCTCGACAAGGTTGCCCGNCGAACNCCGGGNTACACCGGAGCNGATCTTGCNAATCTNCTNAACGAGGCAGCCATCCTTGCNGCTCGTCGTGAACTCACGGANGTCAGCAACGACGAGATCAGCGATGCNATNGAGCGGGTNATGGCGGGNCCCGAGAAGAAAGACCGTGTGATCAGCGAACGCCGTGCCTGGCTNGTTGCNTATCACGAAGCGGGCCANGCGATCGTCGGCGCCCTGATGCCTGANTACGACCCTGTTCAGAAGATCTCGATCATNCCCAGGGGCAATGCNGGNGGTCTCACCTTCTTCACTCCCAGTGANGAGAGAATGGAATCAGGNCTCTACTCGCGNGCTTANCTCCAGAACCAGATGGCGGTGGCCCTGGGAGGCCGGGTCGCTGANGAGATCATCTACGGNGAAGATCANGTCACCACTGGNGCATCAAATGATCTNCAGCANGTNGCATCCACTGCNCGTCANATGATCACCCGTTTCGGCATGAGCGACACNCTNGGGCCTGTTGCCCTGGGTCGNGCCCAGGGAGGNATGTTCCTTGGTCGNGACATNGCTGCTGAGCGTGACTTNTCGGAGGAGACAGCNGCCACCATTGANCAGGANGTGTCNGAACTCGTTGATGTCGCCTACAAGCGCGCGACGAAGGTNNTGGTTGACAACCGTGATGTGCTGGAGGANCTNTCCCAGATGCTNGTCGATCAGGAGACCGTTGACGCNGAAGAGCTTCAGGAGCTTCTGATTCGTCGTGATGTCCGGGTTGCCGACTACGTCTGATCGAGATCAACCGCTTTGGCTGGCGCGGCAGGAGGAGCTGATCCTCTCCCTGCAGCGCCAGCCTCTNCTCGTTGTTGTCAGACCCGATTCCAATGATCTTGATCAGCTTGAAGGGCCGGATGGCCATAGGTCCCTGATCAGGCAACTCGATCGTCTTCATCAGGCAGGACTGACCCATCTCGAAGTGGCCTGGAAGGCTGACCCGAGGTGGGTTCCGTTCATGCAGCGGATCCGGAAACTGTTCCCAGGTTTCTCTCTGGGAGCTGCCTCGGTGACCAGTCTTGCGGCACTGGATGATCTGCAGCATCTCGAGCTGCCCTATGCCATGGCACCCTGCTGGGTCCCTGAACTCGTGCTGGAAGCCCGTCGCCGCGGACTGCTCCTGGTTCCGGGCGTGTTCAGCCCCACGGATGTGCTGCAGGCCAGGGATTTCGGCTGCGGCCTGGTCAAACTGTTCCCGGCCGTCAGTCTCGGCTGCGACTACTGGCGCCGGCTTCAGGCTCCGCTCGCTGATCTCCCCATGGTGGTTGCCGCGGGAGGTCTGGGTGTGGCGGATGTCCCGAAGTGGCTGTCAACCGGGCATGGTGCCGTTGCACTGGGCCGTCGTGTTCTGGGAGCGGACGGTCTGGCGCCGGAGCTTCTGACCTGGCTGGGGGGCTCGCCGATCTGCAGCTGATGCCACCTGAGTGGTTGACATGAGACCAGGATGCTACAGATGGGATAGTCGATGCACTGCGCCATGTCGCAGCTCAACATCAAGCTCAGCGACAAGGCTGATGCGCTGATTGCCCAGCTTCAGAAAGAGATCTTCAACCGTCGTCGCAAGAAGGTCTCTGCCGCCGGTGTTGTTGAAACTCTGGTGGAAAGCGGGGCGAAGTCTCAGTCGGACAAACGCTTCGCCACCTCCTGGACCAATCTGATCAAGGACATTGAGAAGGCAGCCAAGCTTGCCTACGCCCACGGCAGCAAGCCCGCAAGCCTCAGTGATGAGGAGTGGGCTCTGGTGTTGAGTCATCGTGGCCGTGCTTCCGGAGCACGTCAGCGCCGAACAGTGAAGAAGACTCTCTCCACCAAGAAGACAGAGCGTCGCACCCGTACCCGCAGCACCGCGAAGGCGAAGGCCAAGGCGGTGCCGAGTGAGATCAGCAGCAGCAACGGCAAAGCGCCTGCACCTGTGAGCTGAGGTTCACCAGAGGCTGCACTGGCCCTGCTGTTTCAACAGGTGGTCCGCCAACACCAGGGCCACCATCGCTTCCACCATCGGCACGGCNCGNGGCAGTACGCANGGGTCATGTCGCCCTTTGCTGGCAAGGGTGGTGGCATTGCCATCCGAATCAANNGTCTGTTGTTCCTTGCGGATGGTNGCGGTTGGCTTGAAGGCCACCCNCAGCAGGATCGGTTCACCATTGCTGATCCCCCCCTGGATTCCGCCGGAATTGTTGGTGGCGGTTCGCANNCTTCCATCGTCTGCNGGGATGAAGGCATCGTTGTGTTCACTGCCCCTGAGCAGGGTTCCAGCGAACCCTGANCCGATTTCAACGCCCTTGGTGGCCGGCAGGGACATCACTGCTTTGGCCAGATCGGCTTCGAGTTTGTCGAACACCGGCATCCCGAGTCCAACGGCGGCATGGCGCACCACGCACTCGATCACGCCNCCACAGGAATCACCCTCCCGCCCGATCGCCTCGATCCGTTCGATCATCGTCGCNGCGACGGNCTGATCCGGACAGCGGACAANATTGGCCTCCACCTCCTCAGNGGTGACGTTCTGCGGATCGATGCTGTCGGCCTCGATNGTGTGAATCCGCTTCACCCANGCCAGCACTTCGGTNCCGGNGGCCTGTCGCAGCAGCTGCTTGGCGATGGCTCCCGCTGCAACNCGGCCGATGGTTTCCCGNGCNGANGCCCGGCCACCNCCGCTGCGAGCCTGGATGCCGTACTTCGCCTGGTAGGTGGCATCNGCGTGAGAGGGGCGGAAGGCNACGGCCATNTCCTTGTAATCCCCNGGNCGTTGATCCTTGTTGCGCACCAGCATCGCGATCGGCGTGCCGAGGGTGGTGTGTCCGTCCAGCAGTCCNCTNAGNACCTCCACNTGATCCGCTTCCTTGCGGGGAGTGGTGATGTGACTCTGGCCCGGTCGACGTCGGTCCAGCTCGGCCTGGATCGCCTTGAGGTCCAGTTTCAGTCNTGGTGGGCAGCCTTCCACNATCACCCCNACCCCACCGCCGTGGGATTCACCGAAGGTGCTGATNCGGAANAGATCGCCGAAGCTGCTGCCCATGGCTCTTGATCGATNCGCCGAGGCTACGAAGTCACCCCCCNGGCNGATGCAGCCAGGGGGGTGANNGGANATCAGAAACGAATGGTCAGGCCCGGAGCAGGAGCCACCATGTATGGGTTGTAAACCGGTTGGNNNTAGACACCTGGGTAANNCACCCGCGTNTTGTCGCCTGACNTAACGGTTCTGAGCACGNATGTCCTGACGCAGNGCTCTGTTCTCCTGGCGCATCCTGTGGGCNTCNCGGCGGGCCCGGCAGGCCGCNGGGTTGTTGTGGTTNTGGCAGGCNGTGGCGGCCATCGCCGGNGTNCCAGCCANCATNGTGATGCCGAGCAGTCCTGCGGCGACAGTNGCTGTGGTGATCGTGGCTTTGGTGATTGTGGTGTTCATCGTGTGTGGTGTNTGGGAGGCGTTTGCCTCGGACATTCACACCATCGGGGAGGAGAGCATCGCCACACCTCACCTGAAAGGGGGATTCAAGCTCACAATCACTCCTTCGGGGGACTGGATCCCGTTCCACGCAGACCTCTGCTCAGATCAGTTCCGGGTGTGGGATGGATGGTCGGGTGAGTGAGATAAGCAATAAATACATCTGACCAAAAATTGAATTTGAAACAAGAAAAAGATGAAATTTTGGGCTGGGTTGCAAGACAAACTCAAAAAACAACAGCGATGAATTTGATGCATTCCAATATAAATGAAGAATGCTTATTAATAAGTACCTGAATACAATCCAATCAAGGAGTGAGATTGACATGCAAATGCAGGTCAATCAATACTGGAAGACATCAGATATTCCGCGCTTGATTCAAAACGGCAAGATAAAGATCTTCCGGTATGTCTCTTATGTCGTATTCACTGGGCCTGACTCCATGAGCATGTTCATGAACCACCATCCAGCAGGATCGCTCAAGCTCACCTCCTGCTTTCGAG
>NYUU01000096.1 GCA_002684175.1 Synechococcus sp. CPC35 | reverse complement strand
AACTGCAAACAATGGCGGCGCAGCTGACTGATCAAGAGCAGCCGACTGATCTGGAGCAGCCGACTGACTTCGGGCCGATCGCATTGATCAACAATCTCGTCGGAAGCAGGGGGGGCAACCCCCCTTTTTGTGTCCGTAGGCTGGATCTCCTCTCGCTTCGGTTGTCGCGATGTTCGTCAGCGTCGTCATACCGACCTACAACCGCAGACCGATCCTTGAGAAATGTCTGATGGCTCTTGAGCGTCAGACGCCATGCCCTGAGCTCGAGAGCTATGAGGTGATGGTGATTGACGATGGATCCACAGACGGGACTCCTGAATGGTTGAGGGAGGCATCGGAACGATTTCCCCATGTCCGGCTGATTGAGCAGGCTCACGGAGGGCCGGCGGAAGGCCGCAACCGGGGGGTCGATCACGCCAGAGGCGACGTGATCGTTTTCATCGACAGCGACCTAGTGGTGACCGACAGCTTTCTCTCCTGCCACGCGCTTGCGCTGCAGCGCAGTTGGACAAAGCGGGGGGATCGCCTCTGCTTCACCTACGGCGCGGTGATCAACACGGCAAACTTCGAAGCGCCCACGGAGGAAAGACACAAACTGCGGGATCTCTCCTGGGCTTACTTCGCCACCGGGAACGTGGCCATCGACCGCAACGTCCTGGAACGATCAGGCTTGTTCGATACCGGTTTCCGGCTGTACGGCTGGGAGGATCTCGAGCTGGGGGAAAGATTGCGGCAAATGGGTGTCGAACTGATCAAGTGCCCTGAGGCCGTTGGCTATCACTGGCATCCTGCACTCAGTCTCGACCAGATCCCAAGACTTGTTCAAGTTGAAGGAGAACGGGCCCGGATGGGACTTGTGTTCTATCGCAAACACCCGACACGACGGGTGAGGTTCATCATCCAGTACACCTGGCTGCATCGGATCCTCTGGGAACTGCTGACCCTGGGCGGCGTGCTCAATGAACGCAGCCTGCGCCCGCTGCTTCGCTGGCTGATCCGCCACGGTTATCAGGGGACCGCCATGGAACTCCTGCGTCTTCCCCTCAACAGAATCGGTGTACGGGCCCTTTTCCGGGAAGCGCGGACGGCAGGACTGAATGGTTCGCCCCTTTGATAACGTCTGCTTGTACTTTCACACCGCACACCTGCCCGTTTCGGGTGCACCGGAGCAATTTCACTCTTCTGAGTTGATTGATCCAGTACCTGGCAGGTGGAGGCGAACCCGAAACCTCAAACCATGGCTGTTGTCACTCTTTCCGAGATGATGGAAGCTGGTGCCCATTTCGGACACCAGACCCGTCGCTGGAATCCCAAGATGTCGCGCTACATCTACTGCGCGCGCAACGGGGTTCACATCATTGACCTGGTGAAAACCGCGGTCTGTATGAACAACGCCTACAAATGGACTCGCTCAGCCGCGCGCAGCGGCAAGCGTTTTCTGTTTGTGGGTACCAAGAAGCAGGCCTCTGAAGTGGTGGCTCTTGAGGCCAACCGCTGTGGAGCCGCCTACGTGAACCAGCGCTGGCTGGGTGGGATGCTCACCAACTGGGCGACCATGAAGGCGCGGATCGATCGTCTGAAGGATCTGGAACGCATGGAGTCGAGCGGTGCCATCGCCATGCGCCCCAAGAAGGAAGGTGCGGTGCTGCGACGTGAGCTTGAAAGACTTCAGAAATATCTCGGCGGTCTGAAGACCATGCGGCGTCTGCCCGACGTTGTTGTTCTCGTGGACCAGCGCCGAGAATCCAACGCAGTGCTGGAGGCACGAAAGCTCGACATACCTCTGGTGTCGATGCTCGACACAAACTGCGATCCCGACCTGTGCGAGGTCCCCATTCCCTGCAACGATGACGCCGTCCGATCGGTCCAGCTGGTTCTCGGCCGCCTTGCCGACGCCATCAACGAGGGTCGGCACGGTTCCAGTGATCAGCGTGGCGGTGACGATGGCGAGGGCTGAGGTCCTCCGAACCGCTAAGTTCACGCCGCCGTCCCGCTCCGGGACTGGCGGCGCTTCATTTCCCATTCTCCCTCTCTTCAATCGATGGCTGCCGTAACCGCCAAGCTTGTCAAGGACCTGCGCGACAAGACAGGCGCGGGAATGATGGACTGCAAGAAGGCTCTTGCAGCCAATGACGGCGATGCCGGCAAAGCGATCGAGTGGCTGCGTCAGAAAGGAATCGCCAGTGCTGAGAAAAAGTCAGGCCGGACTGCCGCTGAAGGGGCGATCGGCAGCTACATCCACACTGGTGCCCGGGTCGGTGTGCTGGTTGAAGTGAACTGTGAAACCGATTTCGTCGCCAGAGGCGATTTATTTCAAAGTCTGCTGAGGGATATCTCCATGCAGGTAGCGGCTTGCCCCAACGTGGAATACGTCACAACCGATGAAATTCCAGATGAGATCCGAGGGCGGGAAAAGGCGATTGAAATGGGGCGGGACGACCTCGAAGGCAAGCCCGAGCAGATGAAGGAAAAGATCGTCGCTGGTCGCATCGGCAAGCGTCTCAAGGAACTGGCCCTGATGGAACAACCCTTCATCAAGGACAGCTCGATCTCGGTGGCAGAGCTTGTCAAGCAGTCAGCGGGAAAGATCGGTGAGAACGTCAAAGTGCGCCGATTCACCCGCTACACCCTCGGTGAGGGCATTGAAGTGGAGGAGAACGACTTCGCTGCTGAGGTGGCCTCCATGCAGAAGGCCGGCTGAGAATCGTGTCCGAACCGGACGTCCGGGACAGCCACGATCCTTCCGAACAACTGGCACGGCTTGAGAGGCTGTGCCGGTTACGTGGAATCGCCCTTTACAGGGATCAGGCTCTTTACCTACAGATCCTCAGGGATGAACTTCAGTCGGCAACGCGACAGGCTCTGTTCAATCTTCTGAGTGATGTGGATGCTTCTCGATTCAGCAGGCTGTCTGAATCAGACCGTTCCCGCTTCCATGGGGCCATCGACGGGCTGGTCAGTCGCTGTTCCGTCCTGCTGACCGTGGAGCAGCTGATGCAGCTGATGAACCAGATGCAGAAAGAACAGATGCAGCATCAGGCCCATGCCGGTCGAGAGATGCTTCAGGGTCTCAGCCTTCCGATGAAGGCTGAGGACCAGCTCGGCCAGCCAGCCATAGCCCAGCAACCGATGGAGCCCGATGGATCGATTCATCTGAGTCTTGCCTCACCGCTGGATCTTCCTCAGCAACCTGCTTCAGCCGGGGATTCACAACTCAGGACGAGCGAACCCCTGACGGATCCATCAGCTGAAACNCAGAACGANGGAGATCTCGAGGTGCTNCGNTCNCTNTTCCAGCTGGCGGGAGAAGCCATNCATGCTGCGGAATCGGATGATTTCGAGAGCAACAGGGAGTTNGAATTCAGCGGTTTCGATGCCGATCCTGNCGAAAGAAGTCCNCATCTTCTTCCCACAAGANCCGACAGTCTTCTGTTCTGGATGGAATCGATGGAACAGGCTCTCCANCGCAGGCTCAGAAACCTCTCCCATGCCGTGAATGTCCAGATGCTGCGTTCCGGANTGGCTCAGNCACTGCTCCCGATCAATCTTCTGGATGCCGCNCTCAAAGGCCAGATCGAAACACAGCCNGCTGCAACAAATGTCCTNCGGCTGCGCCTGCCNCTGNCGGTCGGTGAACAGGAAGCCGGCATGGACGTGTTCTGTCTCATGCTCCGAGGCTGCGATCTGGAATTTGACAGCCATCGACTTCGCCGCTGTCGAAAGCGTCTTCACGANCACCACCGGAGCCTGCTCAAAATGGTNCAACAACAACGCCACTGGGAGCGTCGCTCCCTGGATCGGGAGGCCCGGACCCTTTGGCAGAACCCAGTCGATCCAATNCAGCCGGCGANCGGGGACTGACAGCTGATCAGATCGCCGTGCTGNTGGCATGGCTCAGACCGATTCAACGNTCCCTGGCTCTGGAAGCNGAACGGGGCTTTGAGAATCTGCAGGGACGTCAGCAGCGNTTTCATCAGTTTCTNNAGGNGCAACTCGCGGCACCNCCTGAACTGCCTCTGCCGCCNGGTGTCTCCGAACGGATGAACCGCCTNNGCCTCGCCTTCGAGCGTTATCCGCAGCTGGACAACCCAGCCCGCCGTCGCCTCGTCAGTGATGNCCGTCAGTGGCTGCATGAACTNCGACACCGCATGGAACCCTCCGCGCCGATGGCTCCNCCCNGGCTGAGNATTCAAGCTGTCAATCAGNNAGATCAAGCNCGGTCTCANCCCCTCGATCTGGACGCTCCGATCACCAGAATCCGCGGGGTCGGTCCCAANCTTGCCGGTCGCCTGGCAACGCTTGGGCTGCTTCTGGTGCGGGATCTGCTGCGTCACTACCCGCGTGATCATGTCGATTATTCAGCGATGCGCAGNATNGAGGCGCTCGTCTCCGGTGAGACNGCAACGATCGTGGCGACGATCCGNCGNTGCAACGGNTTCGTCAGCCCCCGNAATCCCAATCTCGCNATCATTGACCTGCAGCTTCAGGACCCGACCGGACGGCTGAAGGTGAGTCGTTTTCTGGCGGGCAAGCGGTTCAGTTCCATTGCTTACCTCAAGGGCCAGCAGCGGCTTTATCCGGTGGGAGCNACCGTGGCGGTCAGTGGGCTGGTGAAGGATGGACCCTACGGACTCAGTTTTCAGGATCCGCTGATCGAGGTNNTCGACGACCCGTCCANCCCGGTGTCATCACCGAAGATCGGTCGCCTGCTTCCCGTCTACGCCCTCACAGAGGGGTTGGGAGCCGATCGCTTTCGTGCNCTGATCAGCGAGGTGTTGCCGATCGCCAGGCAGTGGCCGGAACCCCTGCCGGAATCACTGCGCCGCCAGNTGAATCTNGCAACNATCCCGGAGGCACTGCANTTCCTGCATGCCCCNCTGGACAGGGAACAGCTNGACCGGGGGCGTCACCGACTCGTCTTCGATGAATTCCTNCTGCTCCAGCTCGGNNTGCTGCGGCGTCGACAGCAGCTCCGTGCCCGCCCNGGCCCNGACNTGATCATCCATNCGACGACGGACGGACTGGTGAGGGACTTTCTCNATCAACTGCCGTTTCAGTTCACCGCNGCNCAGCAGAGGGTTTTCCTGGAGATCGAAGCGGATCTCGGCAGACCGGAACCGATGGCTCGTCTTGTGCAGGGGGATGTCGGTTCCGGCAAAACCGTGGTGGCGATTGCGGCACTGCTGAGCACGATCGCTTCGGGCTGGCAGGGTGCCTTGATGGCTCCCACGGAAGTGCTTGCGGAGCAGCATTTCCGAAACCTGGGTCAGTGGCTTCCCTCGCTGCACGTGACGGTGGATCTGCTCACCGGTTCCACATCAAGACCGCGCAGACGCCAGATGCTGGATGACCTGGCCAACGGCTCCCTGAAGGTTCTTGTGGGGACCCATGCGCTGCTGGAGGATCCCGTGGTGTTCAACCGTCTCGGTCTGGTGGTGGTGGATGAACAGCATCGGTTCGGAGCCCATCAGCGGGACCGACTGCTCAACAAGGGGCTTCAGCCGCATCTGCTCACCATGACGGCGACGCCGATCCCGAGGACCCTCGCCCTGTCCGTGCATGGAGATCTGGATGTGAGTCAGATCGATGAACTTCCCCCCGGCAGGACTCCGATCCGGACGGTGATGCTGACCGCCGGTCAGAGAGAGAAAGCCCATGAGCTGATCCGAGAGGAGGTGGCCCGCGGGCAACGGGCCTACGTCGTACTGCCCCTGGTGGAGGAATCCGAAAAGATGGAGCTGCGGTCCGCTGTCGAGGTGCATGCCGAACTGGCGGCCGAGGTGTTCCCCGACCTCAATGTGGGGCTGTTGCATGGCCGTCTAAGCAGCGCTGAGAAAACATCGGTTCTCACCGATTTCGCGACCGGCGGGCTTCAGGTGCTTGTATCCACAACCGTTGTGGAGGTCGGGGTCGACGTCCCGGAAGCCAGCGTGATGATGATCGAACATGCCGAACGATTCGGTCTGGCCCAACTTCACCAGCTGCGCGGACGGGTGGGGCGCGGTGCTGCGGCATCCCATTGCCTGCTCATCAATGGAAGTTCCAACGCTCTGGCACGGCAGCGTCTTGACGTTCTGGTGCGATCGAACGACGGGTTCGAGATCGCCGAAATGGACCTGCGCCTGCGGGGCCCTGGACAGGTGCTCGGGACACGCCAGTCAGGCCTGCCGGATCTCGCCCTGGCCAGTCTTGCCGACGATGCTGCGGTGCTTGAGGATGCCCGCACGGCAGCGCAACAACTGCTGGAAAACGATCCGGGCCTGGACGACCATCCCTTGCTGCGCCAGCTGCTCGATGATCAGCAGCGCCGTCTCAGCGGTGGAACCCCCCTCAACTGACCCTCTCTTCCCATGCGTCCCTGGAGCGACAGGCCGATCAAGGACTGCCTTGAACCGCTCCAGGCACTTCCGGCCATGCTGCTGCGGCTGGAGCCGCATCCCTACGCCAGCCTTGGAGCTCCTTATGCCCCCGGAACGGATCCCTTCCGTCTCCGCTCCGGGGTGGTGGCACGCCTGCTGAAGGCGGAAAAAGCTCTGAAGCGGCTTGAGCCGGGGTTGAGACTGGCCATTTTCGATGCCTGGCGACCGATCTCTGTTCAGGCCTTCATGGTTGAACACAGCATCGCCGAACTGTGTCGTGAACGTGGTGTGGACCAACGGGAGGGACCCGATCTCGATCAGGTGATCCGGGATGTTGGGCGGTTCTGGGCACCCCCCAGCAGAAATCCCTCCACACCACCGCCCCATAGCACTGGTGCCGCAGTGGATCTGACCCTTGCAAGCCTCTCAGGCACGCCTCTGGAGATGGGTGGAGCCATCGATGCGATCGGCGCGATTTCTGAACCGGATCACTACAACGGCAGCGATGACGATGTCGGCCGTCTCTGGAACCAGCGGCGCAGGCTGCTCGCAGATGTAATGGATTCGGCCGGGTTTGCTCAGCACCCGAATGAATGGTGGCACTATTCCCACGGAGATCAGCTGTGGGCCTGGCGCAGCGGAGCTGACATCGCCATCTACGCCGAAGCGGAGAGCAGTTCGTTCACCTCCTGATCTCCCAGCTTCTCGATGTGATCCCCGAAGCTGCGTCGTCCCCCGGCATCTTTCCAGCTGAGCAGCAGTGGTTCGATGGTGGATTCCAGTTTGTCCAGGGGAAGTTTCTCCAGGT
>NYUU01000095.1 GCA_002684175.1 Synechococcus sp. CPC35 | reverse complement strand
ATAGGCTGAGGTGGCCCTGGTTGGGGGTTGTGAATATGTTATTACTGGTACAACGTAACGACACGAGCCAACGTAGGACCAACATTGAATACGCGGTGTGATCAGTGGGGCATGATTGCCCCGCCCTCCCTACTGGGGCACGCCTAGGCACGCCATCTCCACCACACCCCAGAGCGCGGACAGGAGCAGAACCTCCAGCGCTCCCAACCCGGAACGCTGTCCCCGGAGCCCACGGGCCAGCACCGTCCAGACCATCAACAGTGCAGCCGATGCCAGCCCGCAGATGGTCCAGAGCAGCAGAGCAATCGGCAGGCTGAGCAATGGCGGCACGCCCATCCAGGTGAGCGGATGCAGGGCCAGCAGCCAGCGGTGGCTCACCAGAACGGCAAGTCCACCCCATAAGGCACCCAGCCAGGGACGCTGGGCAACCGACCAGAGCAGGGCGAGCGCAGGAAGCATCACCAGAACACCACCGGTCCCCGGAGCCAGACCGGCCAGCACGCCGCCGATGGCCGCCCGCAGCACCGGCCGGTATCGGCGCTCGCTCATGGTCATCCCCTGCGCAGAGAGCCATCCTGATGCCATGCCACCAGCTCGCAGTCCCATGGACGCCGCCAATCCTCTCCAGCAGCTGCTGCTACGCGGTCTGGGCACCACGACCCTCGTGGCGGATCGCCTGCGGGGAGTGACCCAGGCATGGGTGAGCAGCGGCCGGCTCGATCCGAATCAGGCATCGGCGCTTGTGGATGACGTGCTCAAGGCACTGCGGGGAGAGACGCCTGAACTGGAACAGCAGATGGGGCGAAATCTGGAACGCAACCGCGACAACCTGCTGCAGGATCTGGGTGTTCCCAGTCAGAAAGAGCTGGACGAGCTGCGCGGCAGGATTGACCGGCTCGAACAACAGCTGCGCCTGCTGAACCGACAGGAGTGACACCGCCGCCACTCCGAAGGTCAGAATCAACCTCTATCCGCAGAGACTCCCGTGCGCGACATCCTGATCAGCACCTCGGTGTTCCTGGCCTGTCTGATGCTGGCCTTCGTCAGCCAGCTGGTGGCCCCCTCGACCGTGACGGCCGCACCTCCGGTCGCGGAGGTGCGTGTTCAGCCCGCTGTCGTCAAAGCCCAGGCCAGCTTCGAGATTGATCCCGACGATCCCAATCCGACTCTTTTTGCCATGGCATCTGACTCCAATCAAGCCAACGCCGCCTCCCTCGGTGGCCCCCTGGACGCGCCCGAGCCCCGACTCACGGCCAGCGGACTGAAGATCACCGACCTTGAACTGGGCGACGGCGCGGAAGCAGGCTCCGGACAGACCGTCGTGGTGAACTACCGCGGCACCCTGGAAAGCGGCAAGGAGTTCGACAGCAGCTACGGCAGGGGACCATTCAGCTTCCCGCTCGGAGCAGGACGGGTGATCAAAGGCTGGGATGAGGGCGTCGCTGGAATGAAGGTGGGCGGCAAGCGCAAGCTGGTGGTTCCGCCGGATCTGGCCTACGGCAGCCGTGGAGCTGGCGGTGTGATTCCACCCAATGCAACTTTGGTCTTTGAGGTGGAACTGCTCGACGTCAAGAAGTGAGCGGCAGCTAGGCTTGGCACAAGCTCAAATGCTCCTTAAAGATGCTGCGCTCGGCTCTCTCCTCATTTGTTAGCGCCCTGCCCGCCCCAGTGGCCGAAGCCCACTGTGACGGACCCTGCGGCGTCTACGACCCCGCTTCAGCTCGTGTCGCTGCTGAAGCGGTGCTTGCCATGACCAAGAAGCTCAAGGCTCTGGAAGCACCTGCAGCGGGTGACGCAGCTGCTCAGGCTGCCTTCGACAACACCTTCTCAAGGTTTGTCGCCATCAAGGAGGATCAGGCCAAGGAAACCAAGAAAGAGTTGCTGATCCTCTGGACGGACTATTTCAAGCCCGATCACCTGGCAACGTTTCCTGACCTGCACGACACCTTCTGGAAAGCAGCAAAACTCTGCAGTGCCTGCAAGGTGAACATCGACCAGGGCAAAGCCGAGGAGTTGATGGCTGCCGTTGAAAAAATCCACGGCATGTTCTGGCAATCCAAGGGACGCAATGACGCCTGGGTCACTGCCTCCTGATCTGGATTTCAGGTCTGATTTCGAACCGGTGCCCGCAGCAGGTCTGATCGACCTGCTGCTTTTTTTTTGCCGACGCCGACTGCTGCTGCGGATCGAGGGTCAGTCCATGTTGCCGACGCTCCATGGCGGAGACCGTGTTCTCGTGAAACCGTTCCAGATGAACCTTGGGCAACTTCAGCCTGGAATGGTTGTTGTGAGCTGGCATCCGAGCAAACCAGGGCTTCGCCTGGTCAAGCGGTTGGCAGCATGTTCAGCCGATGGTCTGACATTGATGGGAGATAACCCCGCTGCCAGTACAGACAGCCGTCAATTGGGACTTATTCCAGCATCACTGTTGATCGGGGTTGTGGTCGGTCGACTGCAGCCGAATCCGATCACAAAACAGCAACGGATGTCTTCTGCAGCCAGATCACCCCGGTGAAGATTGACAGACCACCTGTCAGTCCGACCAGCAGAGGCAGCATCCTCAGACCGCTGCGGAGAGTGAGCAGAGAGACCATCGCGACAACCAGGAGCATGGCTCCGATCGAACCGGATAGGTAAGCCAGCAGATAGATCACTGCACCATGGGGAGGCAGAGCCAGAGCGGGAATTACCGCCAAAAGATGGCTCGCTCCTGCAAGACCATGCAGCAATCCAACCCAGGAGGCCGTATGGAAATGACGGCGGTGGCCGCTCTTGCCACGGACATGAAGGTGCATGTGCCGATGACTTGAATGGTCATCGTGGTTGTGCTCATGACTGTGAAGCTTCAGGCCGAAGGCCGTGCGGACGGCCAGTGCACCCACCACAAGCAGGGCGACTCCCACAAGCACCTCCGCCCAGGCGGAAACAGTCTCCACATGCACCAGATCCTTGAACCCGATTGCGATCAGAGCCAGCACGATCACACCGGTGGAGTGACCCGCCCCCCAGGCCAGACCATCCCGGAGAGCTGCCAGTGGATGACGGACCGAGAAAGGCGCCATCGCCACGAGATGATCAGCTCCTCCCACCACATGGAGAGCTCCGGCAGCGAAACCGGTGAGAACAATGATCAGCAAGGGATCACCTCAGATCAGATGATTCTGCAGGACGATTCGCCATCACTCTCCGATCAGGCTTCTGAGCCCTGTCTCCACATCCTTCTGGCGCATCAGTGACTCGCCCACCAGCACGGCTGCAGCACCGGCGGCCTGAACACGATCGAGATCAGTCCTGGCAGCGAGTCCTGATTCACTCACCACAAGGACATCCTGCTGCTTCAGGCGCCTGCCGAAATCCTGCATCAGTCGCTCGGTGGTTGCCAGATCGGTCTCAAAGCTCGTGAGGTCACGGTTGTTGATACCAACCAGAGGGAACCCACCAATACTGAGCACTCGCTCAAGCTCGGATGCATCGTGAACCTCCACGAGGACAGTAAGGCCAAGGGCGGCTGATGCCTTCTGCAGATACTGCAAGTCCTGATCGGAGAGGATGGCGGCGATCAGAAGCACGGCATCGGCACCGGCTGCACGGGCCTGAAAAAGCTGATAAGGGCTCAGAACAAATTCCTTGCACAGCAGAGGCAGGTCAACCGCCTGGCGCACGTCCACGAGAACATCGAAGCCACCCTGAAAGAAGGTCTTGTCGGTCAACACCGACAAACAGCTGGCACCACCGTTGGCGTAGGACAGGCCAATGGCAACAGGATCAAAGTCCTCCCGAATCACACCCTTGCTCGGGCTGGCCTTCTTCACCTCGGCGATGACAGCCGGCTGCACCGGTGCCGACCGCAGCGCTGCAACGAAATCCCGCGGCGGCGGCAGCTCTGCGATCTGCTTCTTCAGGGTCTGTAGGGGAACTCGCTCCTTCGCAGCCTCGACCTCGCGGTCCTTGGCCCAGACGATCTTTTCAAGGATGTGACGGGGCTCCTCCTCCTCATGGGGTACGGCGTACTCCAGATAGGCGACACGCACCTTGGGATTGGGTGGCCGACGACGGATTTCCATGGATGCGAGTGGACGATGGGAAGAAACGGAAGAACCCTGTGAATCAGGCCACCAGCTGTGAAGAGGCCTGCTTGTAAGCCACTTCCACAACTTCGCTGAGGGTTGGGTGGGTGTGCACTTCGGTGGAGAGCTGTCTCACGCTCTGACGACGCGCCACAGCATTCGCCACCTCCTGGATCAGATCGGCGGCGTGAAGGCCGTAAATATGAGCCCCAAGCACTTCACCGCTGGTCTTGTTGAACAGGAGTTTCATCAGGCCGTCACTCTCAAGTTCAGCCAGGGCCTTGGAGTTGGCCTTGAAATAACTGCGGACAGCACCGAGTTCGAAACCCTCGCTGTCGGCAAGTGCACGGGCATCCGCTTCACTGAGTCCGACGGAACTGATTTCAGGATGGGTGAACGTGGCTGCTGGGATGCTGCGGTAATCAATCCGGCGGTCACGGCCGAGAATGTTGTCCACCGCAACGGTGCCCTGGGCAGCGGCGGTGTGGGCCAGCATCAGCTTTCCGGTGACGTCTCCAACGGCCCAGAGATGATCAACGGGCTGCCCATCAACCAGCACATGCATCGTGTCATCGATGGGCAGAAAGCCCCGATTGGTTTCCACATGCAGTGACTCAAGGTTGAGCCCCCTGCTGCTGGGAATCCGGCCGGTGGCCACAAGAACGGCGTCAACCTCAAGGGTTTCCACCAGCTCGCGACTGTCGAAGTCAGCCAGCTCGATCTGAACAGGACAGCCAGGGGTGACCTTGCGAGCCAGCACTCCGGAACGNGCATCAATNTCGCGGCCTTCGATCAGATGACGGCCNGCGATCTTGGCGATATCCGGATCGAAGGTGGGCATCACCCGATCCAGNGCTTCGATCATCGTCACTTCACAGCCGAGAGCTGTGTANACNTCAGCGAATTCGAGACCGATGTAACCACTGCCGATGATCGCGATCCAGCGGGGCAGCCATTCGAGATTAATGGCTTCATCACTAGTGAACACCGTGCGACCGTCAGTCTCGATACCCGGTGGCACAAAGGGATCGGAGCCCGTGGCGATGATCACATCCCTGGCACTCAGAACGCGATCCACTCCACTGGGCTCACGCAGGCCAACGCGCTGATTCCCCTCAAGTCGGCCCTGGCCACGCAGGATCGTCACACCGGCCCGCTCGAGGCTTTTGGTGAGGTTGATGCGGATCGCCTGAACCAGCTGATTGGCATGGTCGGCAATCTTCTGACGCTCGAACCGAACAGGAGCAGCGTGAATTCCGAAATTCGACAGATGTTTGTCATCCGCCAGTTCCCGAACCTTGCCGCTGGCTGCCAGAAGAGCCTTGGAAGGCACACAACCCCGGTTGACACAGGTGCCCCCCATATCCCGCGATTCAATGATCGCTGTTTTCAGACCATGCTCAGCGGCATGCTTGGCAGCATCAAAGCCGCCGTAACCGGCGCCGATGACGATGACGTCGAAGTCGAAACTGGCGTCGCTCACCCGGACTGCTGCGTTGTTGTGGCCGACATTGTCGCCCTTCTTCGCTCCAGAAGGAGCGGAACCGCCGCTGCGGCGACATTCAGTGATTCAACCCGTTCGCTGTGGGGGACAGTGATCGCGTGGGTGCAACAGGCCTGTAGACGGGGATGCAGTCCGGCGCCCTCGTTGCCCAGCACCAGAGCTGTGGGATGGTTCCAGTCCAGTTCCCAGTAGGGAAAGGGATGCAGGGGACCGGACGCATCGGGAGCCATCGTTGCCACCACCTGGACCCCCTCCATCACAAGGCCAAGCAAGGCCTGCTCAAGCTGATCGATCGCTTCGGATTCAGAAGGACCGAATCGCTGGTGAGGCAACCGCAGAACCGCACCCGCCGAGGAACGCAATGTCTTGGAACCGAGAGGGTCGACCCCTGATCCAAGCCAGGCGCACTGCACATCAGCGGCGAGAGCGGTCCTCAGCAGCGAACCCATGTTGCCGGGATCCTGAATCCGGTCGAGCACGATCCGGAAGTTGCAGTGATCCGGAGGCGACGGAAGAACGTCGAGTGGACAAAGACAGGCAACTCCATCGGGGGTGACGGTGGTGAGAGCCGCTCGAAGCACCTCCTCGCTCACGTGAAGCCACTGCACCGGCCCGGACAGTTGCGCGACAAGCTCCGGGTGCCGATCAATCCAAATCCCAGTCGCAATGACCTGACCAGGGAGGACGGATGCCTTCAGCAGCTCCTCGAGCAGATGCGTGCCCTCCAGAAGCAACTGTCCTGCCTCCTCTCGCCCCGCTCGCGTGGAAGCTGAGCGAAGTCGCCGCACCAGAGGGTTTCTTCGACTGGTGATGATCGTGCTTCTGTCATTCGGATCTGACAACGGCAGCTCGGATCTGAACAAAGGGCTTGGATCTTGCAGTGGGCTCGAATTGGGGATTGGACTCGAAAAAAATCAGAAACTGCTGTGGCGTCGGACCTTCAGTCCTTCATGCATGGTGATGTCTTCACCATCAAGGTCCAGCCCAGTAATGGATGCAATCTCACCTTTCAATCCCTCGGCTGCGAGATTTTCAATCAGTTTTTTTATGACCTGATCCTCAACCGCTGAATTGTCCATCGCATCAGGGGTGAGTCGTTCAAGAAAGCGACCCACTTTCGACGCGACGACCTCAGATGAGTTGGAGATCTGGAGAACGATCATGAATCGGGCTTTGCTTCACCCGACAAGGTAGTGCGGATGGGGAGACTTGAACTCCCACGATGTTGCCACCACTAGTACCTGAAACTAGCGCGTCTACCAATTCCGCCACATCCGCTGGCGTGTCGCACATGCGACTGCAGAAACATACGGCATCAACCGCCGGAATCGCCTCGCGTTGAGGCCGTCGGAGCGTCCAGTTTCAACGCCGGCCGTCTAGACGGTCTCATCCACTATTGGCAAGATGCACCGACGTTGTGGATTTTCTGGTGATGACAGCTGCAGCGACTGCGTCTCAGGAAAGTCTCAAACAGCATCTCAACGTCACAGGTGGTCTTCAGCTCAACGGAACCTTCAGGGTTAGTGGAGCGAAGAATTCAGCTTTGGTCTTGATGACCGCAAGCCTCCTCACTGAGGATTGCGTCGAGCTTGTCAATATCCCGAATCTCACTGATATCTGCAGCATGAGTGAGATTCTCGAATCTCTGGGGGTTCAGGTGACGCGCGATTCGGATCGCATCTCCTTAACAGCGTCGAATCTGAACGGATCAAACCCTCCCTATGAACTGGTCAACAGTCTGAGAGCGAGTTTCTTCAGCATCGGTCCACTGCTTGGACGGCTGGGACAAGCCAAGGTTCCGCTCCCAGGGGGCTGTCGCATCGGCGCAAGGCCGGTTGTTGAACACATACGGGGCCTCAAATCTCTTGGAGCCGTTGTGAGTGTCGAACATGGCATCGTCACCGCTTCCTTGCCTGGAACCCGAAAACGGCTCAGAGGCGCTCAAATTGTCCTGGACTGCCCCAGCGTGGGAGCAACAGAGACGATTTTGATGGCTGCGGTACTTGCCGAAGGCACGAGCACAATCGAAAACGCAGCCCAGGAACCGGAGGTGCAGGACCTGGCCAGCCTGCTCAACGTGATGGGTGCACGCATCACCGGAGCCGGTGGACCAGTGATCACGGTTGAAGGAGTCGAAACACTGCATGGCTGCCGTGACTACCCCGTGATCCCGGACCGAATCGAAGCCGGAACATTCCTGATGGCTGCTGCGATCACACGGTCACCACTCCGGGTGGAGCCGGTGATCCCTGAGCATCTCAGCGCTGTTCTGCAAAAGCTCAGGGACTGTGGATGCGCGCTTGAAATCGATGAACAGGGTGTGACCATCACCCCTGGTGAACTCACAGCCGTTGACATCACCACTCAACCCTTTCCAGGTTTCCCAACCGATCTTCAGGCACCTTTCATGGCCCTGATGTGCACTGCACAGGGCACCAGCGTGATCAGCGAGAAGATCTACGAAAATCGCCTGCAACATGTCGCCGAACTTCAGCGCATGGGTGCCTCCATCCGGGTTGATGGGAGCACCGCCATCGTTGAGGGAGTGTCCAGCCTCAGTGCAGCACCTGTCACGGGAAGTGATCTGAGGGCAGCTGCAGCCATGGTGCTCGCAGGCCTGGTCGCACGGGGAACCACCAAGGTCTCCGGACTGAAACATCTCGATCGTGGTTACGACGACATCGAGTCCAAACTCAGCAGGGTTGGAGCACGGGTGAATCGCAACAGCGTTTAAGTCAAAACAGGCTCTGAATCGCAACAGCCCCTGAATCAGGGGGCGGCATGTTCTTACAATCGTGAATGCGGGAGCGTGCCGGAATTGGTAGACGGACTCGACTCAAAATCGAGCGCCTTCGGGCATGTGGGTTCAAGTCCCACCGCTCCCACTGCCGTGATGAACACCTACAGCCGCTTTCCTCTCACCCTTGTGAGAGGAAAAGGTTGCTGGGTAAGGGATGAGCGAGGACGTCGCTACCTGGATGCCGTCGCTGGTATCGCCACCTGCAGCCTCGGCCACAGCAGCAGAGCCCTGCGTCAAGCCCTCGGAAGCCAGCTGAAAACCCTGCAGCACGTCTCCAACCTCTATGGAATTGCCGAGCAGGAGGAGCTGGCACGCTGGCTGGTGGCCCACAGCTGTGCTGACAGCGTCTTCTTCTGCAATTCAGGTGCCGAAGCGAATGAAGCCGCCATCAAGCTGGCCCGAAAACACGGTCATCAAAGGCGGGGCATTGAACGGCCCGTGATCCTCACAGCGGCCGCCAGCTTCCATGGCCGCACCCTCGCTGCCGTCACCGCTACCGGTCAACCGAAGTACCACCGAGGCTTCGAACCGATGGTTGAGGGCTTTGATTATTTCCCCTACAACGACCTGCCCGCACTGGAAGCGTTGCTGGCTCGGCATGAAGCAGCTGGTCCAGCCGTCGCGGCCGTGCTGATCGAACCACTCCAGGGAGAAGGAGGAGTGATCCCCGGCGATCCAGAGTTTTTTCAACGCCTGAGACAGCTCTGCAGCGAGCGGGACATCCTGCTGATCCTCGATGAAGTTCAGGTGGGCATGGGACGCTCCGGTCAGTGGTGGGGGTATGAGCACCTGGGCATCACCCCGGATGCCTTCACTCTGGCCAAAGGACTTGGGGGAGGCCATGCCATCGGTGCCCTGCTGGTTCAGAAATCCGCCGATGTCTTCGAACCGGGAGACCACGCCAGCACCTTCGGTGGCAACCCCTTCGCCTGCAGAGCTGGACTGACGGTCGCCCGTGAAATTGAACGGCGCGGACTGCTGCAGAACGTCAACGAACGGAGTGAACAACTGCAAGAGGGACTCGAAAGCCTCGTTCAGCGATTTTCAGATCATCTGATCGGCGTTCGGGGCTGGGGGCTTCTGCTTGGAGTTGTGATCCGTCCCGACAGCGACTGGAATGCACCTCAGCTCGCCAAAGCCGCGATCGAGAAAGGGCTCCTGCTGGTGGCAGCGGGTCCGACTGTTCTTCGCATCGTTCCTCCGCTGGTGATTTCGCGTCGCGAGGTTCGACTGCTGCTGGAACGCCTGGAGGCGACCCTGAGCAGCCTGGGTTGAATGGATGAGTTCTCAGATCTGATTCCCAGGTTCGACCTGCAGGGAATGGATCTGCAACTGGATCGAATGCGGGCCGCACTGCAGGAGCTGGAGGGGCCATGTCGCAATGTTCCCGCCATCCAGGTGGCCGGAACCAACGGGAAGGGATCGATCGTCCGCTTCATCGAAACCGCATTGCTGCGGGCAGACGTCCATTGCGGCGTCACCACCTCTCCCCACCTGATCAGTTGGTGCGAACGGATCCGAGTTGAAGGTGAGTTGATTCCTGCGGCAACACTTCGATCACTGCTTCTGGATCTGCAGGAGGTGAGCCGGCACAACCGCCTCACACCGTTCGAACTGCTCACAACCGCTGCGCTGGTTCATTTCCAGCGTCAGTGCGTCGAACTGCTGGTGCTTGAGGTGGGACTCGGCGGACGCCTGGACGCCACGACTGCCCATCCCCACCGACCGATCATTGCCATGGGCCAGATCGGGCTCGACCACTGTGAACATCTCGGGCGCAGCCTGAGGGCCATCGCCCATGAGAAAGCGGCAGTGATCAGCCATGGAGCCACCGTGATCAGCGCAGCCCAGCAACAGGAGGCAGGCGCTGTGATCGAGGCCGTCTGCCTGCAACGGCAGGCCCGCCTTCGCTGGGTTGATCCTCTTCCGGCGGACTGGAGCCTCGGACTGGACGGTCGCATGCAACGCAGCAATGCAGCCGTGGCGCTTGGCGCTCTTGAGGCCCTGAAACCGTTCGGTTGGTGCCTTGCGGAAGGCTCAATCAGAACGGGGTTTTCAGAAGCACGCTGGGCTGGACGTCTCCAGGTTGTGCGCTGGCGGGGACGATCTCTCCGACTGGATGGAGCCCACAACCCCCCTGCAGCGAAACAGCTGGGGGCGGAACGCGACTGCTGGTCTGGAGAACGCCATGGCGTGATCTGGATCCTGGCCATTCAGAGCCACAAACAGGCCCCGGAAATGCTGGGACACCTGCTTCGAGCGCAGGACAGGGCATGGATCACACCAGTGCCGGACCATCACAGCTGGACCAGGGAGCAACTGACGAAGCGACAGCCAGCCTTGCAAAGGCAACTCAGCGAAGCGCCATCTGTCGAGGCCGTGCTGCAGCATCTGCTACGGGAGGATCAGTGGCCGCAGGCCATGCCGGTGGTGGCAGGCTCCCTTTACCTGCTGGGCGATCTTTTCGCCCGAAACCTGGTGGAGGCAGAGTGAAGATCTCCCCCAGTGAGTGACCTCCCAAACATCTGATGAGAGAACTGCTGAAAAAGACCTGGCTGCTCGGGTTCATGCTGCCCTTGCTGCTGGCAGTCCCCGTCCACTCCCTCGACACATCCGCCGGAGTCGGACTGCAGGACCGAGCCCTGTTTCAGGAAAAGGTTGACTACACCCTCACCAACCAGAGCGGTGCTGATTTCCACGACCTGAATCTCACCAACACATCTTTCGCTGGAGCCGTGGGGCGAGGCGCCGATTTCAGCGGTGCCAACCTTCACGGTGCGATCCTCACCCAGGGTGCCTTCAGCGAAGCGGATTTCAGTGGTGCTGATCTATCCGATGCCCTTATGGACAGAGCTGACTTTGGTGCAACCGATCTGCGTAATGCTCTGCTGATGGATGTAATCGCTTCGGGCAGCAGTTTCAGAAAAGCACGCATTGAAGGGGCCGACTTCACTGATGCGCTGCTCGATCGCGAGGATCAACGCCTTCTCTGCCGTGATGCCGATGGGGTGAATCCGGTCACTGGGGTTACAACCTTCGACAGCCTTGGCTGTTGATCGAGTGGCTGTTGATCAAGCGAGCATCACAGGGACTGTTCCATCCAACCCCGCAGTTTCCCGGGGTTGAGCAATCCAGCTGGATCAAAGCGCCGCTTGGCAGCCACCTGGTCACCATCAACAATCCCCAGGCCACCGTCCTCGACGGTGATCACATGCGGATTGAACTGGACAGCTCCTAGCGAGCGACAGTGGGCCATCAGATCCTCCAGCTGCTGCTCACCCCGCCAACGCAGCACCGGCAATGCAGCCACCCGCACGGCCCCTCCCTGCTTCACCAGCTCAAGGTGCCAGAGGAGATCGGAACCCCATCGGTCTTTCAAGGCCTGTATCGCAGGTAGTTCAGGCTGCGGCAGCAACATCTGCAGATAGGTCCAGCCAGGTTCCGATGACCGCACATGCAGAGTGGTGTGGTTCCAGCTGAGCTCCCGCAGGGTGTGGCCTCGGTTGAGGTCCTCAGGTCCGAGATCATGAACTGCAGCGCCGGATCCAGCGGCCATGCGTTTCAGGCTGCTGATGCCATCGGGAGCCACCAGGATCAGCAACCTGTGCCCGCTCGCTTCCGGCCCGCTCCAGGCTGGGAGATGCTCAAGCAAGGGCTGCTCCAGCAATGTTGCCAGTTGCAGCGAAACTGCTGAACAGGCAATGGACTGCAGAAGTTGCAGCGCATCCGAAAGGGTGCCGCAGTCGATGCTGACCTGGTGCCAGTTCACAGAGGGAGCCGTGGCCAGTGTCAGAGCCGTGATGATGCCGTTGGTGCCGTAAGCGTGGTTAAGAGCCTCAGCCTCAACATCGCCCAGCTGAACTCTGCTGGCATCAACCTGCAACGGAACCATTTCCAGGCCC
>NYUU01000094.1 GCA_002684175.1 Synechococcus sp. CPC35 | reverse complement strand
CGCATCTCAGGAACCACAACTGAACACACCTGCATCACGCTGGTGAGGTTGAGTTGAAGCAACCACTGCCAGCGATCTAGAGGCATTGAAACCAGGTCGCCTGTGTAGGCGGCTCCGGCGTTGTTGATCAACACCGAGGGAGTATCACCGCGGCCGAGCAAATCTGCCAAAGCAGATCCGATCGAATCAGGCTCAGTGAGATCAATCGCAGCGGTAGCAACGGATGATCCGCTGGTCCTGAGCTGCTGAGCCAAGGTGTCGAGCTGATCTTTACTTCTGGCCGTCAACATCAGATCCCAACCCCGTTGAGCAAGGAGCTCAGCAGTGCGTCGACCGATGCCTCGACTTGAACCCGTGATCAGAGCTGTCGGCAAAGCCTGTCAGCAACCTCCCAACTTTAAGCTGCTTCATCAAGATTGTGTGACATTTCCTCGATAAACTGCCCCATAGCCCGGAATTTCATGTAGCGCGAATCCCGAATTTCACGCTCTGATCGGTTCTCCAGCTCACCCAGATGACGCTCGAGAGCCTCTCTCAAAATCGCCCCTGCCTCGAGAGGGGCCCAGTTGTTGCCACCGGATGGTTCCTTCAGCACCTCATCCACAACGCCCAGATCGAGCAGGTCTGTGCCAGTGATGCGCAGAGCTGCAGCCGCATCAGGCGCTCTTGCCGCATCACGCCAGAGGATCGAAGCGCAGGCCTCAGGGCTGGCCACCGTGTAGACGCTGTGTTCAAACATCAGCAGACGATCGGCCACTCCGATCCCCAGAGCCCCGCCGGAGCCCCCCTCTCCGATCACGGTGGCGATCACGGGCACACGAAGCCGGAACATCTCCCTGAGATTCACGGCAATCGCTTCGCCCTGTCCCTGCTCCTCAGCCTGCAGTCCCGCATAGGCGCCCGGAGTGTCGATGAAACTGAGAATCGGCAAGCGGAAGCGATCCGCGTGATCCATCAGCCGCATGGCCTTGCGATACCCCCCAGGGGTTGCCATGCCGAAATTGCGTGCAACGTTCTCCTTGGTGTCACGTCCCTTCTGGTGTCCGATCAGCAGAACGGGTCGGTCTCCCAGTCGTCCGACGCCACCCACAAGGGCCTGATCATCATTGCCCCGTCTGTCTCCATGCAGTTCCACCCAGTCATCACAGAACATCTGGATGTAATCGAGGGTGCTCGGCCGCTGGGGATGTCGGGCCACCTGGATCTTCTGGGCCGGGGTCAGCCCCTGGAAGATCTCCTGACGACGGCGCGCAGCAAGGGACTCGAGCTGATGCAGCTGCTGAGTTACATCAACCTCAGAATCCCTGGCCAGCTGACGGATTTGCTCAATCTGTTGTTCCAGCTCCACCAGGGGCTTTTCAAATTCCAGCAGGGGGCGACGTGCCATGAATCTTTCGGTGAGCTGTCAGACCATTGCGGCCTGGAGATTGGGATAAAGGTTCAATGTTGAAAACCCGTGCCGTTCCGATGCCGCACCGATGAAATCCATCTTCTCGAGGGTGATGTTGTTTCTGCCCCAGCTGAAATTGGTATGGCATCGCTCAAACTCGAGCAGCATGGCCTCGGCGAAGCAGGCGAACATCTGGCGCTGCGGTCGCTCCATCTCGGCAAGTGCCATCATCCTCCAACCGATATCCCGGCAGAACTCCACGATTCCTCCCTTGAGGACGTGAATACCACCACCAGCGACCTTGGTGTCAAGATTTTTGGGATATCCGCCATCAATCATCAGACAGGGCTTACGCAGACTGTCCTGATCAATCTCCAGGGTTCGGGGCATGCTCGCAACCCAGACCACGACATCAGCTTCCGGCAGGGCCTCATCAAGGGTGAGGATCCGACCCCCACCAAGGCTGCTCTTCAGATCCAGCAGAGGCTGCTGCTGACGGGCGACGAGCAGCAGTTCACCAACTCCAGTGCGGGCTGTCAGCCAACGACACACGGCGCTGCCGATATCGCCGGTTGCTCCGACAACGGCAACCTTGGCCTTTTTCAGGTCAATGCCCAGTGACGGGGCGTTGTTCTCAACCTGTCGGCAGATGACCCAGGCGGTGTGTGTGTTGCCGGTGGTGAATCGCTGCCACTGAAGGGAGGTGCTGCGGACTGTCTGGTGTTGAAGCAGATTGAAATTTTCAAAAATAATGGAGGTGAAACCTCCAAGGGCAGTGATGTTGATGCCTTTTTTCTGAGCCAGTTCCATCGCATTGAGCACCTTTCGTCTCGCCGTCTTGAAGCGGCTGAGCATCTCAGGGACGAAACAGGAATCGATATAGGCGCCTTCGATGGTTGTGCCCACTGGACTGGTCACCTCAACATGCTCAACGAGCTGTGGAGGAGCCATGCACCAGACATCAAGATCTCCATCGGCAATGAAATCGAGGCCCAGATCAAGAGCATTGCGCCTGGCGGCGTCGAAACTCTTCGAGTGTCCGATTAAACCAAACATGTCCTTCCTTCGTGACCGAAAAAGAGTGCCCCGGTGAACATGATCCCATGACGCGGTTTAAGTGGGAAACAAAAAGCCTTCCACTCAAACCGGTATGACTAAGGGAACTGTTCAGACGAGGGCGGCTGCAGCCATGCGAGCGATTTCGCGCATGTTGAAGCCAATTTCGCTCAGGGCCTCTTGATAGCCAATGAGGAAATCTTCAATCAGGTCTTCCTTTTCCATGTGAAGAGCCGCTGCATCCGATGCAACCTGTTCCAGCATGGAGCGAATCAAGGGGAGATTCTCCTTATTGGCCGCAAACAACTCTTCTTTGCTTGCCTCAAAATTGGTCTTCAGCCACAACTCGCCGTAGTTGAGGTGTAAATACTCATCCTTGACCACACCTTCAGTGATCTTTTTCGCAAAGGGATCAGCGACGGGAATGTAGATGTGATAAGCGGAAATTGCGAAAGCCTCGATCAACAGAGCCTGAATGAGCAGGCAGGTCACAACCTTGTTCTCTTTCAGGGCTTTCTGAAAATTGCCGTGCAGAGGCTCGAAGAACTTTTTAGCGAAGGGCATGTCTGCCTTGACGCCAAGATTGCGTCCGCAGGACGTGAAGCCCTTCATGTGCTTCATCTCCATACGCGCCAGCTTGGCAAGTTCGTCTTTGTTTTCCGGAATCAGGGTTCCCAGGTCCATGTAGTTGTCATAAGCCTCCTGTTCGCCTTCGATCACGATGGCGTTGATGCGGCTGTAGGCATCTTTGTAAACCTCTGCAGTGAAGTCCGGAAGAGTTCCCTGGCCCTCCGTCACTGCTGTCTCAGGAGCATTGAGGGTCGTCATAGGACGTGATCCACCACAACAAGTGCGTTTGAGAATAACCAGACCTGTCCCAATTGTTGTCAAATACCTTCTCTCTTCAGCAACTGGCTTGATCTCTGAGGCTGGATGCGGGGGGCCAATCACTGGCGAGAAGTGCCTGCACCATTGCGATCCAATGGTCGACCAGGAGCTGCTCCAGCGACGCGCCTAGTGATGTTGAGGCGTTTCGTGTGTCACCGATGACACCGCTGTTGCTCAGGTCTTCGGCAAGCCATGCACAGGGAGCGGCACCCTCCAGGCTCCAACCGGGAGGAGGGCTGATGCTCGAACCGGAGCCGTGGGCACCATCGACAGGTCTCTCCGGCCCGACGAGCTGCGGTTCCAGCTGAAGCATCAGGCTGGTTTCCGCCTGACCGGCATGTAAACCAGATTCCAGCTCCTGCTGAGGCAGCAGCGAAGCGAGCCCCGGAACCCCGCTCCAGAGAAAACACGGCAGCACAGCCATGGACGGACAGCGGGCACGAAGCTGACGCGCCGCGACCTGAAGCAAGCCGATCTGCCCACCATGGGCGTTGAACAGCAGCAGCCGGCGCGCCCCGATCGCAGCCAGCTGCCCACCCACCTGATCCACAAGCTGTAAAAGCAGATCAGCAGTCAGCGTCAGGGTGCCTGGAAACGCCTGATGTTCCGGTGAAAAGCCAATCGCCTGCACGGGAAGACGCCACACCGGATCGTCGGGTCCCAATCCCCTGAGCACGGCATCAAGAATGCGTTCCGCAAACAACGCATCCGTGGACAGAGGCAGCTGCGGTCCGTGCTGCTCACAGGCACCGAACGGCCAGATCACCGTTGCGCCAGGACGTTGCATGGCTTGCTGGGCAGCAGGCCATGTCAGCGCATCAAAACGTCGGCCCAACGGATTCATCCAGTTTCCCTTGCAGTCGTGCACAACCCAACACTGCCTGCCAAAGTGATCGATCGACGACCCAGATGGTCCATGGCCGCAGCCGGCAGTTCGCAGCCCAACCGCCCCCAGGCACCGAGGCCGGCCATGAACAAACCGCTGCAGGTGATGCAGATCAACCGCAGAGATGAACAGGATCAGCTTCAGAAAGAGGCTGCCGAAGCCAGGGCCGCAGCTGAGGCTGCCGCCGAAAAGGCACGCATCCTTGAAGAACGTGCCGGGCTTGTGAGCCCTCCCCGCGCAAAGCAGCAGGTTGCCCCCGCTGCTCAAGTCGATGACGACGAGCGCTTCGACATGAGCGGGCTGGAGGGCATGAGCATGGCGGACCTGATGGGTTCGCCTGACGAGAAGCCGAAAGCAGAGAAACGCGATCAGTCACGCAGCGTTGATGACTTCGATTTCGATGAGGAGGCCTTCCTCGCAGCCCTTGACGAAAACGCACCCGTCGGCACCACAGGAGAGGTGATCAAAGGCAAGGTGATCGGCCTCGAAAGCGACGGTATCTATGTCGACATTGGCGGCAAGGCTCCTGGGTTCATGCCGAAAAGTGAGGCAGGTCTTGGGGTTGTCACAAACCTCCGGGAGCGCTTTCCAAAAGGCCTCGAAGTGGAGGTGCTGGTCACCCGTGAGCAGAACGCCGACGGAATGGTCACCATCAGCTGCCGAGCCCTTGAACTGCGCAAGAGCTGGGACCGGGTGAAGGAGTTTGAGAAGCAGGGGAAAGTGGTGCAGGTGGTCGTGAGCGGCTTCAATCGCGGCGGAGTCACCTGCGATCTGGAGGGGCTGCGCGGCTTCATCCCCCGTTCACAACTCCAGGACGGCGAAAACCACCAGGAGCTCGTGGGCAAGACTCTGGGTGTGGCTTTCCTCGAGGTGAATTCAGGCACTCGCAAACTGGTTCTCTCCGAAAAACGAGCAGCTGTCGCTGCACGATTCCAGGAACTGGAGGTCGGCGCACTCGTGGAAGGTCAGGTGGCCTCCGTCAAGCCCTATGGACTGTTCATTGACCTGGGCGGCATCAGCGGCCTCCTCCATCAATCGGCAATCACCAATGGGAATCTGCGTTCGATCCGGGAGGTCTTCGACCAGGGCGAACGGGTGAAAGCACTGATCACTGAGCTGGATCCAGGTCGCGGCAGGATCGGGCTAAACACAGCACTGCTGGAGGGACCTCCAGGTGAATTACTGGTTGAGAAGGAGAAAGTGATGAGCGAAGCATCGGATCGCGCCAAACGCGCTCAGAGCGTTCTGCAACAGCAACAACAGGAATCTGCTGGATGACGGCGGTCGCCATGGCAGGTGCTGACTGGGAACTGGACTTTTATTCAAGACCGATCCTTGAGGCGGATGGACGCAAACGCTGGGAACTGCTGATCATTTCCACCCCAGCCGCTGATGGCAGAGAACAGCCGTTCAGATTCATCAAGATCTGCCCATCCGATGAAGTGAACTCCCTCTGGCTGAGCCAGGCCTTGGAGGAAGCAAGGGAAGCGGCCGTCCTTGGGGGGTGGGAGTCTCCGGTGCGGCTTCGCTGCTGGCGCAGCTCGATGCGCACCATGGTTCAACGCGCAGCAACGGAACGGGATCTTGAAGTGATTCCAAGCCGCCGCACCTTTGCGCTGCTCGACTGGCTGCTGGAGCGCGAACGTGACGTCTATCCAAAGGAGGAGGGGTTCATGGCAGGACCTCTCGCTCCGCCTCCTGCGTCGATCGCAACTCCGCCGGTCCCTCTCCCTCAGGAAGTGCAGGGGGATGCCTGGAGCTGGGCCTCTCTTCCAGCGGGGTTGCTCAGGGATGCGTCGGACTGGCCAATGAGTTTCAGCGGACTGTTGCCGACACCGGAAACTCTTGACGACAACGAGAGTGTTCCTGGACTGCGTTTGTTCAGCCAGAGCAGATCCCTGGCGATGGCTGGCTGGCTTGGGGGGCTGGAGCCCGTGAGGTTGATGGTCGAGGGGCGACAGCTCGTGATGGAGGCCGGTCAGGATGATCGCTGGCTGGTCAGTGATCTCGATGCGGCATCCGCTGATGAGGTTGCCGCGGCCATCGAAGCCTCAAGAGAGAGTGTGAGCGGTCTTCAGTTCATTGCGATCCAGGCCAGTCCTGAAGAGCAGTCCTTCGCCGGCTTCTGGATGCTCCGGGATATCCCGATGTCGTGACCACGAGCGATCCCTTTCAACGTCAGGACAAGAACTTCAACACCCTCGAGGGTTGGACCTGGATCGGCTGCTACGGCGGTTATTACCTGACATGCGATCTTCTGACCGATTCAGGCTTTGAACACGGTTTTTTCACCCGTCGATGGAATGGACGGGGACCTGACGTTCTCGCTGGTGTGATCAGTGCCGGGGCAAGCGTTCACCGTCCGCAGCAGATTCACAGCAACCTTGTGCTTGACGCTGCGGCAGCCCGATGTGAGCCATGGCCGTCTGCTGACGGTTTGGTGAGTGATCAGGGTGGACAGAGTCTCTGGGTCTGCGGAGCGGACTGCACACCCGTTCTGATCGCTGATCCCGGCACAGGCCATGCAGCTGCTTGCCATGCAGGCTGGCGCGGTGTGGCCGGCCGGATCCTGTCGGAAGNGATCCTGCGGCTGGAACAGCGTGGAGCCTCCCGCAAGACTCTTCTGGTGGCTCTGGGTCCTGCCGCCAGCGGNGCCCGCTATCAGGTGGGNGAGGAGGTGGTGGANGCCATCGCAAANAGCCTCTGCGACGGAANGGGGGAGTCCCCGGAAGGGCGNGAGCTGTTGCTGAACGGTGGNGCCCTGCTGCCCGATGACGANCCCGGGAAGCATCGACTCGACATTCGCTCCGCNGCATCGATNCAGCTTCAGCAGCAAGGACTNTCAGCCGAACANATCGGACATTGCCCTCTCTGCACGATCGCTGAACCGGAGCTGTTCCACTCCTGGCGCAGGGATCAGCGCAAGGCGGTTCAATGGAGCGGAATTGTTGGTCAGGCGGCGGAGCCTGATCCCGCATCAACCAGCTGATGCGCCAGAGCTTCGGCCGCACGAATCCCATCAATCCCCGCCGAAAGAATGCCTCCTGCGTAACCGGCGCCTTCCCCCGCCGGCACCAGCCCGCTGACATTGAGCGACTCAAAGGCTTCGTCCCGGGGAATGCGCACGGGGGATGAGGTGCGCGATTCAACTCCGGTGAGAACAGCATCCGGGTGGTCATAGCCAGGAAGCCGCCTGGCGAACACCGGCAGAGCCTCCCGGAGAGCCGTGACGATGGGCAATGGCAGCAGCTGCTCCAGATCAGCCGGCCGCACACCAGGTTGGTAAGAAGCTGCAATGTGGCCGAGACGCGTTGAAGAACGTCGGGCCAGAAAATCCTCCAGTCGCTGGGCAGGAGCGGCGTAATCACCACCGCCAAGTCGATAGGCCCGCGCCTCCAGATCCCGCTGGAGGGCGACCCCGGCAAGAGGATCGCCTGGATAGCGGCGATAGGGGATCAGATCCTCTGATTCCACAGCCGCCACCAGACCGCTGTTGGCATTGCGCTCATTGCGTGAATGCTGACTCATCCCATTGGTCACCACGCGTCCTTCCTCTGAGGTTGCTCCAACGACAAACCCCCCGGGGCACATGCAGAAGCTGTAGACGCAACGTCCATTACCGGCGTGATGAACAAGCTTGTATTCCGCTGATCCAAGCCGGGGATGCCCCGCTGCAGGCCCCCAGCGTGCGGCATCGATCAGTGGTTGTGGATGTTCGATCCGCACGCCCACCGAAAAGGGCTTCGGCTCAAGCTTCACCCCGATCTGCTCGAGCATGGAAAAGCAGTCCCGCGCCGAATGACCAGGAGCAAGAACGAGATGACGGCAGGAAATCGTCCGCCCGTCGGCGAGATCCAGGCCCACCAGCTGAAGTGGTTTTCCTCCCGCCGGTCTCGGCTCCAGATGCAGGCGTTCCACTCGGCTTTCGAACCACACCTCTCCACCAAGCGCCTCGATCCTGGCCCGAAGACCGCGAACCACTGTTGCCAGTTTGAAGGTGCCGATGTGGGGGCGATAGGACGTGAGAATGTCGGGATTGGCACCGCTGGCCACCAGCTCCTCCAGCACCTTGCGGCCGTAGGACTCCGGATCACTCACCTGGCTGTAGAGCTTGCCGTCGGAGAACGTTCCTGCCCCACCTTCACCGAACTGAGCGTTTGACTCGGGATCGAAGGGCTTCTTGCCTCGCCAGAAGGCGAACGTCCGCAGCGTGCGTTGTTTCACAGGCTGTCCCCGCTCGAGCAGCAGAGGCCTGAAGCCCATCTGCGCGAGGAGCAGTGCAGCGAAATAGCCACAGGGGCCGGCACCCACAACCACCGGGCGCTGCTCCTGGCATTCCGGGAATGCTGCGTGCGCTCTGACCGAAAACCGGTAGCGGGTGTCTGGAGCCGGCCGGACCCCTTGAGTGGATCCAAGCCGTCGCAGCAGTGCCTCCTCCCCCTCGACCAGCACATCAACGCTGTAAATGAGCTGAATGCGGTCCTGACGGCGGGCATCCACACTGCGTTTGACAAGCCTCTGCTCCAGCAGCTGCGTTTCAGGAATCCGCAGGCGCTTCAGCACGGCCCTGTGCAGGTCCTGCTCCTCATGATCAAGGGGCAGTTTCAGTTCGCTCAGGCGCAGCATCCGTGATCGGCCAGGCTCACCTGTCATTCGATCAGATGATCAGCTCGCGGCTGGCAGATCATTGCTGAAACGGACGGTGGCGCCACCACCAGACTGAGATCCTGATCACGATTGAGCCCATACCCTGGAGACTGCCCCGGAGACAGCCCTTGCCAGGCAAGACGAGGCAGGAACGGTGCCATGGAGCGGGGATTTGAAACCGATTGCGCTCAAGTTAGGGATTGGACTCGGGACCGTCCTGCTTTGTGACAGTTGACTCGTCCGATGAACGCCACTGCGCCAGCAGACCGGCCAGAACCAGGCCGGATCCGATGGAGGCCGCAAGTGTGCGGTTCTCAGCCGCTGCGCCCTGCCCCCAGACCGCCGTGGCGATGAAAGCTCCGCCTAGAAGAAGGCAAGGCACCAGAACGATGCCGCGTGCCACACGGTTATCAGCCATTGCCGCCCCTCTCTTCAGAACAGCTGTCGGTCGCCAGTCCCACGGCGACCAGTCCGGCACTGAGATCGCTGGATTCACCGATCGGTGTAACCCGCGCCAGCAACTGACCATCCCTGGATCCCACCGGGCGCAGATTCACCCGACGCCGACGGGGAAGCTGCTCACGCAACCAGCCAACAGCCTCAGACTCCTGCTCTGGATCCACAGCGGCACAGGCCAGTGCCACCGTGTAGGTGCGATTGCGGTCACCGACCTGCAGCAGAGAGCTGTTGCGCACCTGAAGCACTTCAGCAGCGGACACCGGATCGACACTGACCAGCAGCAGCAGAGCGACCAGCAGAAGGCGAATCACAGCGCAACCCCACAGGGTTGACCGCTGGAATTGCGGGTCAGCACAGGCTGGGCGGGCAGACCAACCATCTCAGCATTGCTCTTGCCGGGAGGAACCATGGGGTAACAGTTTTCGCCACGGCGCACATGAACATCAATGAGCATCGGACCCGGTGCATTAAGGGCTTTTGAGAGCTCGTTCTGGAAGGAATCCCTCTGATCGATCTTCACCCCGCCCACTCCGAAGGCGAGAGCCAGTGCGGTGAAGTCAGGCATGCCGTTGAGCATGTCGGAAGCCGAATAGCGCTCGTCATAAAAACTCTCCTGCCATTGGCGGACCATTCCCTGCCAGTGGTTGTTCACGATCACCACTTTCACGGGCAGGCCGTAGGCGGCCAGTGTTCCGAGCTCCTGAATGTTCATCAGGATGCTGGCATCACCGGCGATGCACACCACCTGCCTTTCGGGGCAGGCCACCTGAGCTCCCATGGCTGCAGGCATCCCGTATCCCATCGTGCCAAGGCCGGCACTGCTGATCCAGCCACGGGGACCGTTCCGCAGGTACTGGGCTGCCCACATCTGATGCTGGCCCACATCGGTGGTGACAATGGCATCCGGAGCAAGATCGCGAACAGCCATCAGCACCTCCTGCGGAAAAAGCCCCCCCTCCTGGGGCGGCACCGCGAGGGGGTAACGCAGCTTCCAGGCCTCGATTCTTTCCAACCAGGCAGCGGTGATCGGCTTGACAGAACGCTGGAGACTCAGCTCCAACAATCTGGCCATGCTCAAGCCGAGGTCACCCAGCACCGCCACATCCGCATGGCGATTCTTACCGACCTCCGCTGGATCGATCTCGAAATGAATCACCCTGGCCTGAGGGGCAAAGGTATCGAGCTTCCCGGTGACGCGATCATCGAACCGGGCACCGACGGCGATCAGCAGATCGCATTCCGTGACAGCGAAATTGGCATAGGCCGTGCCGTGCATGCCGAGCATTCCCACGGACAGGGGAGCGTTCTCATCGAAAGCCCCCTTGCCCATCAGAGTGGTGGTGACAGGCAGCTGAAAGCGTTCGGCAAGAATCCTGAGACTGTCGTGGGCCCCGGCTGAAATGGCTCCCCCACCGACATAAAACAAGGGCCGGTGAGCCGATTCGATCAGATCCAGGGCGGCGATGATGGCTGCCTCATCCGGTGGCTCGGGGTGGCGGAAGCCAGCGGGAATCACCGATCCAGGCTCGACGGGAACGTAATCAAACAGTTCCTGGCCAACGTCCTTCGGTACATCGATCAGAACAGGCCCGGGACGGCCGCTGGCCGCGATCAGAAAGGCCTGGGCGACGATCGCACCGAGATCGGCCGGATCACGCACCACCCAGGAATGTTTAACGATGGGGAGGGTGATGCCGAAAATATCCGTTTCCTGAAAGGCATCGGTGCCGATTGCGGGACGAGGAACCTGTCCGGTGATCACCACCATCGGCACGGAATCCATCTGAGCCGTGGCAATTCCGGTCACCAGATTGGTGGCCCCGGGTCCGGAGGTCCCGAAACAGACCCCGACCTTGCCGGTGACACGCGCATAGGCATCCGCCGCATGGGTACCGGCCTGTTCGTGGCGCACCAGAATGTGTTTCACCCAGCCTTCACGTTCCGCGATGTGAAGAGCGTCGTAGATGGGCAGAATCGCTCCACCGGGATAACCAAAGATCGTGTCGACGCCGTGACGCCGCAGTGCGTCCATCAGAGCCGTGGCGCCGGATATCTGCATTGATTCACCCACTGCCTGTTGTCCGCTGACGCCCGTTGAAGCGGAGGTGAAATTCACAGCAGCAACGTTGCGGATTGAACCCTAAACATTAAGGGCCGGTAGCACTGCGGGCATTGCTGGCCTCCACGGACGACCTGCCCACGCCTGAGACGCTGACCCTTCAGATGGCAGTAGATGTGTTCATAGCCACCGGAGGTGATCACAACCCCAATGCCGCAGGAGCCGTCAGCGATCGTTTCCACAACCCTGCCCGTCCACCAGCTCAGAACCGGAGATCCCAGGGGAGCAGCGATATCCAGTCCGGTGTGAGCCTCAGGTCTGCCGTCTGGTCCGCGTCGACGACCGAAGTGACTGGTGTAACCCTGGAAAACGGCAATCGGAAACACGCCGGATTTCCAGCGCTTATCTGCTGTCATGCCGGTTTCCGGCAGCAACAGCGTCAGCGCGATGGCGGCTAGCAGATGTCTCAGAGCAACCCGTCTCAGAGCAACCCGAGGGCATGGAGCGGACCATGACCACTGATCAGCTCAACGAGAAAGGCTGAGAATCCAACCATGGCCAAACGTCCGTTCCAGACCTCAGAACTGTTGCTCCAGCCCCATTCCCATTTCTCTTGGGGATAGAGCTTGGTTTTCGTGGGAAGTTCCGCCGCAGCATCCAGGCTCACTTCAGGCCCCTCAAGGCTTGTGGTGACCAGATCGGCAAGCCCCTCAATGAACGGCTTGTAAGTATCGAGAGCACGAACGCGTCTGAAGTTCACCACACCGGATTCAGTGGCCAGTTCCCGGTACTCGATATCGATTTCCTCAAGCGTTTCGATGTGCTCGCTGACGAAGCTGATGGGAACAACCACGAGATCCTGGGTTTTTGCCTTGCCCAGTTCCTCAAGAACTTCATCGGTGTAGGGCTTCAGCCACTCCACCGGACCCACTCGGCTCTGATAGGCAAGCGTGTGGGGATTGGGATGGCCCAGCAGCTCGTCCAGCTGCTTCATGATCAGAGCCGTGCAGGCCTCGATCTCCGTTTGATAGGGATCGCCTGCTTCTTCGACGTAGCTCTTCGGCACACCGTGAGCACTGAAGAAAACGTGGGCTTTGGAGGGGTCGTCGCTGTTGCGGATCTCCTCGGCAATCAGTTCCGCCATCGCCCGGACATAACCGGGATGGTCATACCAGCTGCGGATGCAGCGAATCGGCAGCTTTTCAAATGCGGTGTCACCCTGGCGCAAACGCTGCAGTTCACGGAAACTTGAGCCGCTGGTGCTGATTGAAAAATGCGGGTACAGCGGCAGAACCACCACCTGATCCATTCCATCTGCCTTGATGTCGGAGACGGCGGATTCCGTGAACGGATGCCAGTAACGCATGGCGACGTAACTGGTGGCATCAATGCCGCGCTGACGCAGGAGGCTCTGAAGCTCCCGAGCCTGTTGTTCAGTGATGCGGCGCAGTGGGGAACCCCCACCGATCGAGCGATAGGCCTTCTGGGATTTCCCACTGCGGAGAGTGCTGATCAACCAGGCAAGTGGTTTCTGCAGCGCCGGACTCGGCAGCCGGATGATCTCCGGATCGGCAAACAGGTTGTAGAGAAAGGGGCCAACATCCTGTATTCGCTCGGGGCCGCCCAGATTCAGCAGGACAACTCCGACACGGGACATACCAACCCTGGGAATATCGGGAATTGAGCGTAGCTGTCGAAAACGTCAACCCTGGTTCAAATGTCACATTGAAGAAACTGCGCAACACGATCGATGCCGCCAATGCGGCACTCGCAGAGCAGGGAAGCCGTCTTCGCATCGAGCAACGCGGCCAGAAGCTGAATCTCCGCGGGCCTCTCCCATCAAGGGACCAACCGGAGAAAACGTCTGTGCAGCGCCTCAGTTTGGGCCTGAGCGCTGATCAGTCGGGGCTGGAGGAAGCCACCCGCATGGCCTGGCTTGTGAAGCTGGAGCTCGAACGCGGCAGTTTCTGTTGGCAGGACTGGTCATCAAAATCCGGCAGAACTGATTCGAACCAATCGGCGATCCCTGCGCAAACGGTGATCGATCGGTTCGAGCAGGCCTTCTTCGCGGAGCCTCGCCGTCGTCGCAGCCCTGCGGGCAGTCGCACCACCTGGACCAGCTCTTACCTCCCCTATCTCAGACGACTGGTCGCTCAGGCTGAGGGGCGTCCCATCGACAGCGGTCTGCTGATGGACACCCTCAGCAGCTACGCGGAGGGCAGCCGCAGCCGTCAGCAATGCGCAACAGCCCTGGCCTGCCTGGCTGAACATCTCGAGATCACCCTTGCGGATGACTGGAGACGGGAAGCCGGAGGGTACGGCCTGCACAGAGCCCGGTTCCGGCAGCTGCCCAGTGATCGGCAGATCCTCGAGGCCGCCATGCGTATTCCGAATCCCGGCTGGCGGCTGGCCTACGGCCTGATGGCCACCTACGGCCTCCGAAATCACGAGGTGTTCTTCTGCGATGGCTCGGACCTGACGGCAGGAGGCGACAGGGTGTTGCGGGTGCTTCCCACCACAAAGACCGGAGAACATCAGAGCTGGCCGTTTCATCCGGACTGGGTGGAGCGCTTCGGGCTGGCACAGCTCACGGACGGAGCCAGCGCGTTGCCCACGGTGATGACCGACCTGCGACGAACCACCCTGCAGCAGGTGGGACGACGGGTGAGTGAGCAGTTCCGTCGTTACCAGTTGCCGATCACTCCCTATGACCTCAGGCACGCCTGGGCCGTGCGAACCATTCACATCGGCCTGCCGGACACCGTGGCCGCCAGGATGATGGGCCATTCCGTGGCCATTCACACCCGCACCTACCACCACTGGATCACCCGCCGTGATCAGCAGCAGGCGGTGGATGCGGCGCTGGCCAGACAAAACGCCTGATGAGCTCCTTCCTGCGACCGCTCGCCTATCGCCATCGCTGGATCTACGACACGGTCACCGCCGTGTCATCCCTGAGCGTGGGCGGAGTGGAGAAGCTTCGCGGCCTTGGCCTCGATGCTCTCAAGAGCCGGCTGGAACCGGGCACTGCCGTGCTGGATCTCTGCTGTGGCAGTGGGGAAGCGGCAGCACCCTGGCTGGCGGCAGGATTTGAGGTGACCGGTCTTGACATTTCAGAGCACGCCCTTGATCTGGCTGCCAAGCGCCATCCGGCCCTGAAACGGGTGGAGGGGCTGGCGGAAGACCCACCGCTCAACGATCACCAGTTCAGCGCTGTTCAGCTGAGCGTGGCGCTGCATGAATTTCCCCGCCCGGAACGAGCACAGGTGCTGAGCAGCATCAGGCGACTGCTGAAACCCGGGGGCTGGCTGGTGATTGTGGACCTGCATCCGGCGGGACCCTGGCTTCAGCTTCCGCAGCAACTGTTCTGTGCTCTGTTTGAAACCGACACCGCCATCGCCATGCTTCAGGACGACCTGGTTGCTGAGCTTCAGGCCCTTGGATTCACCTCTGTAGGGCAGGAGCTGCTGGCAGGGGATGCCCTACAGCGGATCACGGCCCAAACACCCGAAAACAACACTCCTCAACACCAGCCATGACCACCTCTTCTGATCTGGACCAAACAGCAGCGGATCTCGGGATGGGGGGGCATCTGGCTCCGGAGGGAGACGATGCCGGCTACCGCCGCCGGATGGAGAAGCGCCAGCAGGTGCAGCAGCAGCGGGTGGAAGAACGCAACAAGGAAAAGGGACTGATTCTTGTGTTCACAGGCCCGGGCAAGGGCAAGACGACGGCCGCGCTTGGGCTGGTGCTGCGAACCCACAGCCAGGTGACAGCAGGCGAGGGGATGCAGCGGGAGGGAGGGATGTGAGATGGGGATGGGGATGAGGATGAAAGCTGATGGAGGGTGATGGAGGGTGACGCAAAGTGATGGAGGGTGATGGAGGGTGATGGAGGGTGATGGAGGGTGATGGAGGGTGGGTGGGCGG
>NYUU01000093.1 GCA_002684175.1 Synechococcus sp. CPC35 | reverse complement strand
TTCATCAAGGCGATGGTGCGTCGTATCAGTGCTCACCTCGGGATGGATGCCGACGCGATGGTGCACAACCTGGGGTTGAGCCCCCAGAAACCAGACCGTTCCAGAAGGGCATCCTCCCCCGTGCCTGCCCCTGCAGCAGCCCAGCGGGGATCCGGTGGGAGTGCATCTCCTCCCGATCGGAAATCAAGAAAGTCTCTGATTTTTCTCGGACTGGGCCTGGGTATTGCCGCTATCTCCGTCCTCGTCAAGACCTCTCCATTGGATGACCTGCAATGGGTGCAACGAAGTCCACAGCCGGGTAAAGCCCCGCAGTCAGTCAGCAAGGTTCCAGTCAAGGAAGCTGTTCCAGAAGCCAATCCCAACCAGCTCGAGACAGAACGCTCAGCATCGATTGTGCTAATCAGCAGCCGGGAACCCAGCTGGATTGCCCTGCGACGAAATGGAATTGTCGAATTCGAAGGTCTCCTCGAGGGAGAGCGAGAGATTGCCGATCCTGTCGACGTTGAGATCTACGCCGGACGCCCGGATCTGGTGATGGTCAAGCATTCAAACGCTGATCCGCAGGCGCTGGGGACAATCACTGAGATCCGTTGGATGCGGCTCAACCCTGAACGCTGACGCTGAGGACCACCCCGACCGCCTCCTCCAGAGGTGCGGCACAGCTTTCCAGACTCCACTGCTCAAGACTCAGATTCTGGTTCAGTCGTTCCGGCACAAGTTCAAGCTTCAGACTGCCGGTTGATGCCGTCACCCGAAGTCCCGCCACCACCGGTTCCGGGCGTCGGTCAAGCGCAGCAGCCAGCCGAAGCAACAAAGCCATTTCGCTGACCCGACGGCGGTTCTCTCGTGTAGCCATAGCCTGCCAGGACTCATGACGTTTCTTCGGCAGGCTGCGACGGTGATAACGGGCGATGGCGGCAACCATCAGATGTTCGGCTTCGGAATATCCGAGAAGTTCTCCATGACGAATCAGATACCAGGAGTGCTTGTGATAAGCACTCAGGTTGATGTGCTGTCCACAGGCATGCAGCATTGCCGCGGCCCAGAGCAGTTCCCTTCCCTGACCATCGTCATCATGCATCACTCCCCTGGTGGTGTCGTAAAGGCAGAGAGCATGGCTGGCAACCCGTTCAGCACGTCTCTGATTCACGGCAAAACGCTGGACCTGATGGATCACGGTGCGCTGCCGGATGCTGCTCTGAAAACTGAAACGGTCCTCCAACAGCCCGTGGCGCAGCATCCAGTCCACGATTAGACCCTCGCGCAGGGCCCTCTCACTGAGCAAAAGCTCATCCACGCCAAGCATCTGCATCGTGGTCTGCAAGATGAGAGCACCGGGCACGATGATTTCGGCCCGGCGATCGTTGAGGCTGGAGAGTTCGCGTCGCTGTTCAGGAGTCATCGCGACCAACCGGTCAACGACCCGATCCAGACGCTGGCGGGACAACCGGTACCCGTGCATTCTCAGTGGCGGACGAACATCCTCGCTTGCAGCCAGGGCTCCGATTGCCATCGCTGTGCCGCTGGTGGCCACAAGAGCAGGGATCTCTCCCGGCTTGATTCGGCGATGCACCTTGTCCACCGCTGGTTCGAGTGAACCCTGGATGAAGGACTGCAGAAATGAACGGCGTTGCGGCGGAATCGGGTCGTCCTTGACGAAGTCCCGCTGCAATCTCACCGCTCCCACACGCGTGCTTGTCAGGGCTCTGGCATCTCGGCCGTCCGCAAGGATCAGCTCGGTGGATCCGCCCCCGATGTCCAGCAGAAGATGGGGTCGATCTCCAAAGGACATCCCGGAAAGAACACCCAGGTAAATCAGTCGCGCCTCTTCCGAACCGCTGACCAGATCCACATCGATCCCCAGTCCCTCCTTGATTTGCTGAAGAAAGTCCCTGCCGTTCGGTGCTTCCCGCACCGCACTGGTTGCAGCGGTGACGATCTGCTCGACATCGTGGCTGATGGCGAGATCCCTGAAACGCCTGAGCGTCTCGTGGCCTCTCTGCATCGCGGCAGCTGTCAGCTCTCCACTGTCGGGATCACGTTCTCCAAGACGGGTGGTGGACTTCTCGGCCTGAATGATGTTGAAGGTCCGCAAGGTGGTGTCCACCGCAGCCACAAGCAGATGTGTGGAGTTGGTCCCGATATCGATCGCAGCAACCCTTCGCATCTCACCGGGCCGTGGGAGGCGCTCGAAATCCGCTGAAGTCAGTGGATCAGCCTCGGCTTCCAGCATCGACATCATCGATCAGAAGTCGCCCCACTCTGCCACTCACAACCGAGGGCATCTGACGCTGACTAGGGTCCTTCAAACAACATTGATCGTGACAAGCAGTTCTCCACGTCTACGGCCATGGATCGAACTGCTGCGGTGGAACAAACCAACCGGACGACTGATCCTTCTGGTTCCTGCTGCATGGGCGCTCTGGCTGACTCCATCTGCTCCACCTGATCTGAAGCTCCTTGTGCAGATCGTTGTAGGTGGTCTGACGGTGAGTGGAGCCGGTTGCATCGCCAACGACCTCTGGGACCAGAGATTTGACGGAAAGGTCGAACGGACCAAGAGCCGACCACTGGCACGAGGAGTGATCAAACAAGGCAGAGCCCTGGCCCTGCTGCTGCTGCTGCTGGTTCTGAGCCTCAGCATCGTGTTGACTCTGCCTCTGAACAGCCTCCTGCTCTGCCTGGCTCTGGCAGTGGCGGCTCTGCCACCCATCCTGCTCTACCCCTCTGCGAAGCGATGGTTTCCCTATCCGCAGGGAGTACTGGCGTTGTGCTGGGGCTTTGCAGTCCTGATTCCATGGGCTGCATCCGAAGCAAGTCTCAACCTGACAAGCCCCGTCCTGATCGGCTGCTGGCTTTCCACCTTCTTCTGGACCTTCGGCTTTGACACGGTGTATGCCATGGCTGATCGACGGGATGACGCTGAGCTCGGCCTGAAAAGCAGTGCACTCTCCCTCGGCGATGCCGTTGTCCCAGTCGTCAGGGGCTGCTACTGGCTCTCGGCATTGTCCATGGGGGTCGCCGCGGCATCAGCAGGCCTTGGTGCAGCGTTCTGGCCTTTCTGGATTGTTGCCACCGTCATGATGCAGATCAGCTGCAGTCCTCTCAGGCAGCAAAGGGCTTCGATGGCCGTTTTTTCGAAGCATTTCAGTCAACAGGTTCTGATCGGCACCCTGCTGTGGATCGGGCTGGTGATGGCCCGTGCGATCCAGCCATGAATGTCATGCAGCCGGCTGCAGCCCTGCGTCCAGGTGATGTCGTGAGATGTGTGGCGGCCAGCTCGGCTCTCGGCAGTTCAGAACGACTGCACCAGGGCGCCTCACTGCTCACCAGCTGGGGGCTGAAGGTTGAACAGCTCTCCTGCGCCGATCGCTCCTGGGGCTATCTGGCTGGTCGCGATTGCGAACGCCGTCATGATCTTGAACCGGATTCAACTGCTGAACTTTTCGCCTGCGCACGGGGAGGATGGGGGGCGGCAAGGCTTCTGGAGCGGGATATCCAGTGGCAAAGCGGCTGGCTGCTCGGTTTTTCCGATGTCACCGCGCTGCTCTGGGCTCGACTGGCCAGCGGGTTCGCCGGGGGTGTGCACGGGCCCTTGCTGACCACCCTTCCCGATGAGCCGGANTGGAGCNGNNATCGCCTNCGCANGCTTCTCTTCGGNGAAGAGGTCCCTGATCTNCAGGGCAAGGGAANCGGAGGAGGTCGAGCAACCGGTCCGCTGGTGGTGGCCAACCTCACGGTGGCAACCCATCTTCTCGGCACACGCTTCGTCCCGGACCTGCAGGGGGCGATTCTCGTGCTCGAAGACGTTGGAGAAGCGCCTTACAGNATCGATCGCATGCTGACGCANTGGCGCTTGAGCGGAATCCTGCAGCAGCTGGCCGGNATCGGTTTCGGACATTTTGAGGGCTGCGATGAGGACGAGCGTCCTCCTGCTCANANGTTCAGCCTGGCTCAGGTTCTGGAGGATCGAACGGCTGATCTGGGTCTGCCGAAGGTGNTCGACNTGCCAGTGGGGCATCGACCCGGCAATGCCGCACTCCCTCTNGGGGTGATGGCTTGCATGGATGGAGACACCGGCATCCTCAGCCTGCTGCCCTGAGTTTCAGAATCGCTTCCGCCACAGTCAGATCGAACGGTGTTGTCACCTTGATGTTCTCCGGNCCTGCATCAAGAACCTGAACCTGCCAGCCCAGTCGTTCGTAAAGAGAAGCGTCATCGGTGACGGTCCAGCCCCTGGCCTGGGCCTCGGCATGNCCATGCCTCANCTGATCCACCGCAAATCCCTGGGGAGTCTGTGCAGCCCAGAGCTCAGCGCGCTCCGGTGTGTCTCTGATGAANCCCGTGGGATCAACCCGCTTGATCGTGTCTGTGACGGGAGTGGCGGCGATCAGGGCNGCACCCCCCTCAACGGCGTCGGCACAGCGATCNAACAAAGCGGGTTCAACAAGACAACGNGCTCCGTCATGAACCAGCACATGTCTNGTTCCATCCGGNANTCCCGCNAGGCCNCGAAGCACAGACTCCTGGCGGCTTTCACCGCCCTGAATCCAGACAACTGGCTTGGAGNTCTGACCCACGGCCGAGAGAATCTCGNTGCGATCCGATTCCTGGCCAACGATGCCGATCCAGGAGATGCGTTCTGCCGAGAGGGCTGCCTTCATGGTCCATGCGATCACAGGCTTGCCGGCAAGGGGCAACAGNAGCTTGTTGCGATCCGCACCCATGCGACGACCGCTTCCGGCGGCGGCGATCAACAGATGCACAAGCGACTCCTGCCATCAGCAGGTGGAAATGTCATTCATACAATCAGCCACAGCCCTGGCTGTGTTGCNCTTTGCGAGTTCTTGTCCTCAGCCCNGGTTCGCTTGAGGAGCAGNTGGATCGTCTNCCAGCTCTCGCCAGCATCAGCAACCAGCTCAGTGCCAGCNTTCAGGTGGCNTGCAATCCNGCGGCGAAAGCCGTNTGGGAACTGCTGCCTTCCCTGGAGAAGGTTCTGCCNTTCAGCTTCGAGACCAGTCCGAATCTGGCTGACTGGANCAACCTGCTGGGTAGCGCCCGNGAACCTGATTTTCAGGTTTGCATCAACTTCGCGGAGGGCCGGGAGGTGAACCTGATGCTGTCCATGAGCCACATCCCCACAAGAGTCGGCAGGTCNGGNTTTTCCTGCACCGATCGCGTGGAGGNGGGCTCAGGCTGGGCTGCTCAGCGACTGGCTCCGTTTCTTACACCCCTNGGGTGTGTCCTNGATGCAGATCAATACCGTCTNNCCCTGACCAGTGATGAAATGAATGAAACCCGNTCCCAGCAGCCCGAAGGTGACGGACCACTGCTGCTCCTGGCGGCGNGAGGCGGAGAACCTGAGTGGCCTCNGACGTCCTGGNAGAGTCTTCCGCACACCATCAAGTCACGCNTGCCGGAACTGCGCACAGTGCACATNGNGCCNGCTCTTCCACTCAGAAAAAAAGCCGCGGCGATCGCCTGCGCGGATGTGGTGTTGAGCAGCTGTCGCACNNCACAACGACTNGCTGTNTACANCGGCNTTCCNCTTGTGGCGCTCGGCGCNACTCNGGACGATCTGCCGGANCGCAACGANATTCGCTGTCTGGGTGATGANNACAACCTTGCATCCNTNNCTGAACATGACGTNNTGAATGCCCTTGGCTTCTGAGAGAAGCCCCATTCCCAGGCGACGTCGGTCAAAACGACATCTGAAACTTCTGGCGGCTCCCTGGAGAGGCCCTCTCAGCGCTCTGATCACGGTCATTTTTTCCGGAGCCCTTGGCTACCGAATCACGGAAGGCTGGGACTGGGGAGACTGTTTATGGATGGTTCTGATCACCATCAGCACCATCGGCTACGGAGAGGTTGAACCCCTGTCTCCGCAGGGTCGGCTGGTCACGGTGCTGATCGTGATCGGTGGTCTCGTGGTGGTGCAGCTGGTGATTCAGCGTGTCCTTGGGCTGAAGGATGCAGGATATTTCCGCAAACTGAGGAGCTTCAGCTTTCAGAGGATGCTGGATCAAATGCATGGGCACGTCATCCTCTGTGGATACGGCCGCATCGGCCAGGAGATCGCCGCTCAACTGCTCCGGGATCAAACCCCCCTTGTGGTGATCGAAACCGACCCGGAACGCCGTGACATCGCCGAAGCCAACGGTCTCAAGGTTCTTCAGGCTGACGCAACCCTGGATGAAACACTCCTGGATGCTGGTCTGGAGCGCTGCTGCAGCCTGGTGGCAGCACTGCCTGGTGATGCCTCCAATCTCTACGTAGTGCTCAGCTCCCGTGACCTTCGACCGGGCTGTCGTCTGATCGCGCGTGCCAACAGCGATGAGGCTGCAGCCAAGTTGAGACTGGCGGGAGCCACGGTCGTTGTGAGCCCTTATGTGGCGGGTGGCAGGGCCATGGCCGCATCTGCCCTGCGACCGCTTGCCGTGAATTTCATGGAATTGCTGTCGAGCTCTGATTATGAGATCGAAGAATTTCAGCTCAGCAGTGACCCACTGCATCTGATGACGATCGGCGGCCGGAGCCTGGCGGAGCTGGAGTTGGGACGCCGCAGTGGTGCCATGGTTCTGGCGATCCAGCATCAGGGTCGGCTGATCGCAAATCCCAGCAGTGATATGGCACTTGCACCGGGGCAGCTGCTGATTGTGCTGGGCAGCAGAGATCAGCTCCAATGTTTCCAGAATCTGCTGGGTGAAGCCGTGGACAGCATCCAAACGATGCCGGGTTGAGCCCTGATCCGACGGATCTCTACGATCCAGCGGATTCCAAGAACGCCATGTCCCCCGCAACCTCCCTCAGCGGTCAGACCACACTGGTGACGGGAGGAGGTCGTGGAATCGGCCGAGCCATCGCTCTTGCACTGGCTGAAACCGGTGCAGAAGTGGTCGTGAACTATTCATCCTCTGCCTCCGCTGCGGCGGAGGTTGTCAGCACCATTCAGGACGCTGGCGGAAAGGCTTACGCACTTCAGGCGAATGTTGCGGTGGAAAGCGAGGTCGAAGCGCTGATCAAGGAGGTGCTGGAACGCAGTGGACGAATCGACGTTCTGGTGAACAACGCTGGGATCACCCGCGACGGGCTGATGATGCGAATGAAAACGGAAGACTGGCAGTCGGTGCTCGACCTGAACCTCGGTGGAGTCTTCCTGTGCAGCCGGGCCGTGATCCGTCCGATGCTTAAACAGAAAAGCGGTCGCATCATCAACATCACCTCCGTGGTTGGACTGATCGGCAATGCAGGGCAGGCCAACTACGCCGCCGCCAAGGCGGGTGTGATCGGATTAACCCGGAGCACCGCCCGCGAACTGGCCAGCAGGGGAATCACAGTCAATGCCGTGGCACCAGGCTTCATCGCCACTGACATGACCAAGGATCTCGATGCGGAAGGCATCCTCAAAAACATCCCTCTGGGACGGTTCGGAACTCAGGAGCAGGTAGCAGGCGCGGTGCGCTTTCTGGCAGCGGATCCAGCGGCTTCCTACATCACGGGACAGGTGCTGCAGGTGGACGGTGGAATGGTGATGGCCTGATGAAATCCCGTCATCCAGGTTCCAGAGGCTGGGCAAGTTCCTCACGCAGGCGTCGAATTCTCTGAAGCAAGCGCAGCCTCCGGCTACGCGCCGTCGCCGTCAGAAAGATCCGCAGCGGCACGTAGACCAGAGCCATGGAGGCGGCAAGACCTGCCATGAGCACGAAGAAAAGTGCACCGGTATCTGCCATTTCCGGACCCTAATCAGATCAACCACAAGCGGCGGTTCGACAGCCGCGATGATTCGGCTTTCCCCACCCCCGAACCTCTCCTCAAGGCCACTCTCGCTGTGGGACAGTGACCGACGGCTGAATCGCTCCAATGGCCAAGCTTCTTTCTTTCTCAGACGAGTCCCGCGCAGCCCTTGAACGGGGGGTTGATGCCATCGCAAACGCTGTCAGCGTCACCATCGGCCCACGGGGTCGCAATGTGGTTCTAGAAAAGAAGTTTGGAGCGCCAGACATCGTCAATGACGGCGACACGATCGCCCGAGAAATCGAACTTGAGGACCCCTTCGAAAATCTTGGAGCCAAGTTGCTTCAGCAGGTTGCCTCAAAAACCAAAGACAAAGCCGGTGATGGAACCACAACGGCAACGGTTCTGGCGCAGGCCATGGTTCATGAGGGTCTTCGCAACACCGCTGCAGGCGCTTCTCCCGTTGAATTGCGCCGTGGCATGGAGCGAGCCGTGGCACATGTTGTTCAAGGACTGAATGATCACAGCCAGGGCGTGGCCGGAGATGCCATCCGCCAGGTGGCAACCGTGAGTGCTGGCGGTGACGAGGAAGTGGGGCGCATGGTTGCCGAAGCGATGGACCGTGTCAGCGTTGATGGCGTGATCACCGTTGAGGAATCCAAGTCACTTGCCACCGAACTGGAAGTGACCGAAGGCATGGCCTTCGACCGGGGATACAGCTCGCCTTACTTCGTCACCGATGCTGATCGTCAGGTCTGTGAATTCGAGAACCCTCTGATCCTGATCACAGACCGA
>NYUU01000092.1 GCA_002684175.1 Synechococcus sp. CPC35 | reverse complement strand
ATGCGTGCCAATTGCAGCGATGGTTATCTCAATGGCCATGCCCCGTCCAGTCGGACAGAGGGTGAGTTGGTGAATGCTGCATGTTCGGTTGCTTTTGGCGCATAACTCTTTGAGGATAATCTGATTAAAAACTCCACTACTAAGTGGAGTTTTTTGTATGCTATTTGCAATTTATTGGGAATTTATTCAAAGACTGATTTTAAATACTAATGGCTGGCAGGATTGATTATTTAATCATCTTCTCTTCCAGAAGCATGTTGAATTCCAGCAGCTGTTCGTCGCTGAGCTGCTGCCGACTTGAAGCATTCATCTGTTTTTGAAGAAAGCCACGGGCCTCCTCTGAAGACCATTTCAACATGTTGAGCATCTGATCTCCCTGCTGAATGAGATCTCCTCTGCGAATTGGAACAGGAGCCTGATCAGGGGTTTCGCCGGCCTGCATGAGTCGAAGTTGTCGCAGGTAACCAACCAGATCTGCATAGCGGGTGAGTTTATGGCGACGGCCATGACCAAAAGCACGGGTGAGGTATGACTGCTCCTGTTCACGGGTCCAGCCGATTCGTTTGATTTCAAGATCAATCGCTGTCAGCTCCTCGCTCCAGTCCTCAGGATCCGTCGGTGTTTCTGAAGGTAGTGTCGGTGATTCCGATGGAATTGTTGACTGTTCCGACGTTGGCTTCGCTTCCGATGTTGCCTTCGGCTGAGTAGGCGCTTCCTCTGCAACCTGGAGATCCGGCTTCAGCTGCGATTCTGCAGAGATGTTTTCGGACGATCTGACAATCGATCTCTTGTCCACTGGGGCTGCAGGAGTCGAGCTGCCGGCGTCCTCTCCAGGCCATCGACTCCTCAATCGGGCCATAGCGCGGTCTTCTGCTTCTTCAGCCGTGGCGGCTTCGCCGAGACTGCTGCCGATCAGGTGCTCTTCCACCCAGGCCTCAACACGCACAACACATCGGAGCGTGTCGACATGGCACAGTTCAGCCCTGGTTTGCATCCGCTTCGGACAGCTGCTTAGCTTTCTAGGCTGTCGCGATGGACATCACCGCCCTCCCAGCACTTTCTGATCTTTTTGGAGGAGCTGATCAATGGTGGGAGGTGTTAACGCTTCTGCCTGTGCTCATTCTGCTGGAACTGATGCTTTCAGCGGACAATGCTGTAGCTCTTGCAGCCATTGCCCGCAGTAACCGACAACCAGCTCAAGAAAAATTAGCTCTGAATATTGGTATCGGACTTGCTTTAATTCTGAGAATATTATTGATCATAATTGCCCAGTGGGTTCTTCAAAATACCTGGGTACAGCTGATTGGATCAATGTATCTGTTCTGGTTGGTTTTTGATCATCTTCGCAGTCGTTATGATCAACAAAATGATTCTTCTGATTCTGTTAATGAGCAATCAAGCCAACGTACACTTCTTCAAACCGTTGTTTTATTGGCTTTAACGGATCTTGCCTTCTCAATTGACAGTGTCGCAGCAGCTGTTGCAATCAGCGATCAGCTGATCCTTGTGATGACTGGTGCCACTGTTGGAATTATCGCCCTGCGCTTTACAGCTGCATTTTTTATCCGCTGGTTAGACGAATACGCAAGACTTGAAACGGCTGGTTTTCTTGCAGTTGCGTTTATTGCATTCAGATTACTTCTACATGTAATTTTTCCAGATCTCAATCAGCCAGATTGGATTACTCTCGTCGCCATCATCACTGTGTTCAGTTGGGGGTTTTCACTCAAAAGTCCTGAGCAGACCGCAGAAACACCATCGACTGGTGGATGAATTTTGTGTAATATCGCACCTTGAATCAAGTTAAATTAGCTTTTAAATTGCTAGAATATATAGCAATGTCTCTAGAATTTTAGTTGCGATTGCGTACAAATAACTTCCGAAGGAAAGTTTTCAGGCTTTCTCTGTGACCAGGCGGTTTCAGTTTTACACAAGATCAACTATTGATTTTAATGTATAAAATGTAGAATCGAGCTTGTGCTGCTGACTCATTTATCCAAGTAAATCACCAATAGCCGAACTCATCTGTTGGGTAAGAATTCCTTCACTGCTGCGTCGCTTGCCTTCGATTTGTGCCTCCTTGACCAGCAATGGACAACCGGAGCTGCTGACGACAAATCCAAGATTCTCAATGACATCAAGCACTGTTCCCGGTTGATGGGATCCTGTTCCCCAACGCCCCACCAGGTCGGCAGCCTTTGTGCTCAACTGATGTTTAAGACGTTCGATCAGAGGCTCGCTAGACGTGATTTTGAGTCTTTTTCCTTTCCAGGTTGTTACTGCATTTGGGTAGAGACCCATGACGCGTCTGTGTGTTGCAAGTGCTGATTGTGACCAATTGAGATCAAAATCCTGCTTTTTCAACAGTCTTGCGTAACAGCTTCCGCTGCTCTGCTGTCGCACCTCAAGTTGCCTCAGTCGTTCTTCTGAGGATCCAGGGCCAACTGAGCCAATCACTGGAAGTGCTTCCAGCATCAATTTGGCAGTCAGATCGCTCAGGCGATCGCCAATAACCGTTGCATTATCCAGAAGGCCGAGAGGAATGCGTTGCTCCAGCAGAACAGGACCTGTATCAAGCCCCTCTTCCATGGCCATCACTCCGACCCCTGTCTCTTGATCGCCTTCAAGGATCGACCACTGGATCGGGGCTGCACCGCGCCATCGTGGCAGCAGTGAGCCATGACCGTTCCAGCAGCCCAGGGGTGGTTGATTCAGAATCTCAGCAGGAAGAATCTGGCCGAAAGCGACAACGACTGAAATATCTGCACCAAGCTCGGCGAGCTTCTGTTGACAGTCCAAGTCACGTCTGATCCGCTCCGGAGTGAAAACTCTCAGACCAAGCTTGATGGCCTGATCCTTCACAGGAGATGGAATGATTTGCTGACCACGACCACGGCGACGATCAGGCTGGCTGACAACACCGACGATGTCGTGTCCAGCGGCATGAATTGCCTTAAGAGTGGGGACCGCGTAGTGCGGTGTGCCCCAGTAAAGAACTTTCATAGCTGACGTTTTTTTGCTCGCACTGGTGGTTCATTCAGAGATCCATATCCTGCTGATTTCCAGGGCAGCTTCATTCCAAATAACCGGTTGGCTCGTACGATGGCCCACCAATACAGCGAGCCAATTCTGTTTCGCAGAACAGGAAGGCTGAGCAAATCCAGTTGAGGGAGAAGATGGAACGGATTGCGACGAAGAGTGGCATATAGCTCGATGCGTAAGGTTGCCTCTGGGCTGGGTGTTCTCCGATGGAATCCCATCGTATTAGCAATCACAAGTGTGTTAGCAGGCACGTTGAATATTCTTGGTGGCGGATAGTTCATCTGACTTAGATCTTCTTTTGTTGCACGAAATGAACCTCTGGCGTGATATCGAATCGGATGTTTTGCCGCTTTACAGCTTTGCTGATACTCCCAGTCAAGTCGCTCAGTGGTTAAAAGATGGGATCCAGGCACATAGGCAAAAGGCCCCTCATCGATAGGAACATCTTCAAGGAAGTACCAGGCTTTGGCGGTGGAATGGAATGCATCCGAATGAAAGTCACTCTGAGGATCATTATTTTTGCGAGCGTAGCCAGCAAAAATCGCCTGGAGTGAATAAATAGGTTCTCCTCTAGTTCCAGCAACGTAACGAATCAGGTTTTTTAATGTTTTTGACTTGATCAGTTGCTGAAGATATTTTTGACTACCGGGAAGTGTCCCAACATCAAGCAGAACCCTACGGGTTATTACACCACCTTGATTCATGTCGAGACGATTCCATTGATTCGACATAATATTTTTTTGCAAAGTTAAAAATGCATCCGCCGGCAGGTAATTTTCAATGCATACATAGCCATGCTTCTCGTATTGCTCGCGGTATTCACTTTTGACATCGCGAGATAACGCGCTTCGATGTAAACTCGCGATGAAATGTGCAGTCTTCATGCGAAAGAGATGAAGACCTTTCTGGTTTAGGTAGCTATTTCCTATGACTGGATTTTTTTCAAATGACTTTGCCCCCGTAAATACACTAAATGTTGAAAAAAGAAAATTTATTTTTTCACTGACTCCCATTCGTTACGCTTCGCCGGTGATCGAAAGATGATCGACCCAGACATGAGGACAGACGCCTCGATGGGTTAAATGTTGCTCAGGTTCCAGGTGAAGGATTGTATTGAGCACCGTTTGGATATCACCAGCGACGGTGGCAGCTTCCACCGACACACGCTCCCTTCCTCTGATGAGCCATCCATCGAAAGGCAATGAGAAAGAGCCCTGCGTTGCTTTCACTCCAGCATGGAGTGCTGAAAGGTCCTCGATTAAAACAAACGGATCATCTTCAGTCCTGTGATCCAGGCTTGCTCCGCTTTCTCTCCCTTCTGTTGAACTGATAACAAACCAATCCGGCCCAACGGAAACTTTGGCCCCTAGACCTGCATGTCCGGTTGGTTTGACGCTAAATGCCCTAGCCGTGGCTTCGGAATGCAAAAAATTCTGCAGTTCCCCGCCATGGATCAGACAGAGGTTCTGTGTTGGTGTTCCCTCCCCATCAAAAGGAGCAGCGCTGATATGTCCGGAATGAAGCCCGTCATCGTGAAGACTCAGAAATGGCACTGCCAGCTTGGTTCCAATCGAATCCCGCTGACTGAGGCTCAACCCATCAATTACAGCCCTGGCATTGAACATGCTGCTGAAGGCACCAAGCAGTGAGAGAAAAGCTTCCGGTGTGAAGCAAACCCGATAGCTACCAGTATCGATCGGTCTGTAATTCAGATGGCTGATGGTGCGATCCGTCGCTTCATTGACACATCCTTCAACATCAAGATCACTGCTTCCGAGTGCAACACGAACGGCACCACCTGTTCTGGGTTTTCGGCCTGTTTCCTCAGCTCGCGCACAAAGATAAAGACTGGCCTGGGTTCTCTCCATTTCCCGCAGAGCTCCATCGCTGTTGAGATACAGGCTCTGGCTCAGCGATTCCGCCAAGCCGTTGTAGGGAACTGTCTGAATTGCGTCATGTCTTCCAAGCAGATCGGCTTCGGCATCCCGAAGGGTGTCAAGCAGAGGCAGAATCCCCTGTCTTGGCTTCAGGGGGCGATCGATCGACGGAAGTGGAGCCGTCGCCATCGGCGAAAAATGAGGAACATCGTCAGGGTTTCCATAGCGACTTGCTGCATGGGCACCCATCAGGGCCTGTTCCAGACCCCCTTCGGAAAGATCCGTCGTGCTGGTGATTCCAACCAGCCCATCGCTGTTCCAGACCCTCACGGTGATCGAACTGCGTTGCGCTGCCTTCAGTTGCTTGGCTTCGCCGCGATCCACCTGAACGGAACAGTCATCACTGCACGCCGCTCCGAGATCCCACTGTTGAACGCCTTCCCGTTTTGCAAGGTGTTGAAGTCGATCCCGCAGAACAGTCGCATTGAGGCCCTTAGCGTCAGCCATGGTCAACGGCCTCCCACGGTGATTGAGTCGACTTTGATGTGCGGTTGCCCCACCGTGACGAAGATGCTGCCGCTGACTGATCCACAGAATCCGGCCGCAAGCTCCAGATCGTCGGCACACATTGAGATTCTCGGCATCACCTCCTTGGCATCCCCGATCAGAGTCGCTCCTTTCACCGGCTGACCGAGCTGGCCATCCTTGATCAGGTAACCCTCTTCCACAGAAAAATTGAACTGACCGGTCGGACCAACACTTCCACCCCCCATGGACTTGCAGTACAGACCGTGATCCACCGATGCAATCAGTTCTTCCGGCTTGTGGGGACCTGCATCGATAAACGTGTTCCGCATCCTGCTTGCCGCTGCATAAGCATGGCTCTGACGGCGTCCACTTCCCGTTCGCTTGTGCCCGGTTCTGAGTTCTCCTGCTCGATCACTGAGAAACCGCTGCAGGATTCCATCCTTGATCAGGATCGTTCTTTCGGGTTCCATTCCCTCGTCATCCATCGAGAGTGATCCGAAGGCCCCCCCGCTGAAGCCTTCATCAATGGCGGTCACCGCGGGATGCGCGATCAGAGATCCCACTTGATCAGCAAATGGAGTTGTTCCTCGTTCGATCTGAGTGGTTTCAAGAAGATGCCCACAGGCTTCGTGAAAGATCACGCCACCGAAACGGTTGGCTAAGACCGCAGGCATCTGACCAGCATCCACATATTTCGCTCGCATCATTGTTCCGGCGCTTTCGCAAACCTCAGCTGCACTGGCTTCGGTATTCCACCGGGCGAGATCATCAGGTTGGTCTGTGCTGCCGTAACGCCGCCCCACACTGGACCTGTGCTCTCCATCCGCTGCAAGCACGGACAAGCCGGTTGATTGGTGGAGCCTGACATCACGTGCAAAGGTTCCATCTGAAGCCGCAACGAGCACTTCCTGCCAGTCACGTGAATAACTGCCGCGTCTGACCTGAAGATGGCGACCTAACCGGTTCAGATCTTCTGTCCCTTCCAGCAATCTCTGGCTTACAAAATCAAGCTCAGGACAGCGGCTGAGCCAGTTGTCCTTCTGCAATCCATGATCCTTCAGCAATCCAAGACCCTGAAAACGTTGTTTTTCAGCCAGTGCCTGACTCTCAAGACCAAGCATGGCGAGAGCTTGGTCAAGAGCTCTCAGCAAGCCTGAATCACTTAGGTCATTGGTGCTGACAAATCCATCGCGTCCATCACGGAAAACCCGTAATCCAGCTCCTTTTGAAAAGGAGGGACTAACGCTGGTGATTGTGTCCTGCTCAGCAAGAAGACCGATGTGATCAGTGCGTTCAAGAAACACTTCAACCAGATCTGCTCCGGCACATGTTCCACGCAGGATGAGGGATTCGAGGAGATCCCTCCATTGGTCTGAAAATCTGTCTTTCAAGGGATGGTTTGTTGAGAAAGGGTCTAAACCCTCAGCGCACAGCGGGCTGAAACTTGTCGCTGTTGATTACCGGCATGAGAAAAAGTCTTGCCATTACAACTGCATTGGCAGACCAAAGCGGTAATTTCCTGAGAAACTTCAAAGCTGCTGATGAAGTTGAACCATCAGCTGCGTCAAGAGCAGCATTGGTTACAACAATCCGCTCAAGTCGTGACCAGAATTTAGTGTTGTAGACATCCAGAACTACAGGGAAAACCCTGGCGGACGTCTCGTTGGTTTTTTCGATCACCATTTTGTCGTACGTCCTAGCGTCCAGGCCAAGTGAGTCGTAAAACTCTTTTCTGGCAACGTCACGGACATACATGGTTGAAAATACTGCTAACAAGAAGAAACGACACCAAAGTTTAGCGATTGGACCCCGTACGGTGTCGGGTTGAGATTTCATGAGTGCGTCAAAGAAATCTCCATGCCTGTTTTCATCCTGGCACCAATTTTCAAAGAAATTAAAAATTGGGAAAATTCTACTATCTGGATTTTTCTCAAGATGTCTGTAGATCGCTATGTAGCGCCAATATCCAATTTTTTCTGAAAGATAGGTGGCGTAAAAAATGAATTTTGGCTTAAAAAATGTATAGCTTTTGTTCGCAGTCAAAAATCCTAGATCCAACTGCATCCCAAAATCACTCATTGATTTGTTCAGGAAGCCTGCATGACGTGCCTCGTCACGTGCCATATGGCCGAAACATTCGGCCAGTAATGGGTTTTTCTTTTTGATCCTGCGGCTGAGTTCTTTGTAAAGAAGAAAACCTGAGAATTCAGAAGTGCAACTCTGTTCAAGGAATTCGATAAAAACTTTTCTGGTATCAGGATCAAGCTTGTCAGCAGCACCATCAAACTCGTCGTTACGAACAAAATGGTGTCGGTTGTAATCCTTTCGAAATTCTTCACAGATCGCTTCGAGTTCCGCTTCGTTCGGACGCAGATCCATATCTGCCATCGCCTCGAAATCCGTGGTGTAGAAGCGAGGCGTCAGGATCGTGTCCTTAACGGGGTCCTTGACGGCAACAGAGCTGTCGGATTTCTGACCAGACGCTTTGGAGGGTGGGACCATCTACTCGGAAGTCGAGATACATCCAATGTAGATCGGCCCAGGCTTCAGTAGGGATGATCTTTCTCGTTAGTTACCCCCAAGCCATTTCTGGCCATTGAGTCTCTGAAGGAGCCGTGAAACAAGCAGTGCCAGAGACGTGCGCTTCTCGTCGATCAAAAAGCTTTCCAGCAACGTGGGCTCACTACCCGGATCTGCCAAGGCAATCACTTTCTGGCTGTTGATGTCTTCTTTGGCAAAACACAGCCAGAAGCGTCTGCCTCCGGGAAGTTCTCCGATCACCATGGGGCAGCTTCCACCGACGACGGGACGGTCACCATCAACCCGTTCAAGCCGTTCAGCCGTGATGTCATTGCTCTTCAACTGCTCGACCACAGCTGGCAGGAACAATGTGTCAATGAATTCAGGAAAGGGCTTGTCTTCAGGCTTCTGTGGTTTTGGCTTTGGTGCGGGTTTAGCGGCTTTCTCTGCAGGTTTTGGGTCTTTCTCTGCAGATTTGGAGACTTTGTCAGCGGGTTGGGCACTGGCGTCTGTTGATTTGACGGCTTTCTCTGCAGGTTTGGTCTCCTTCTCAACCGATTTGGCTGCATCCTCTGCAGGTTTAGGGTCCCTTTCTTCAGATTTAGAGACTTTCTCTGCGGGTTTGGCCTCCTTTTTTAAGGATTCGGCTTTTTCCTCAGCAGGTTCTGGGTTCTTCCCTTCAGGTTTGCTCTCCTTCGCCCCTGCTGTTTCGCGATCCCCTGCTGCTGTTTTGGAATCCATTTCCTGAGATTGTGAATCAGCCGTTGCAGCAGGCTCTTTGACCACTGTTGATGCTTTCGCTGTCTCCTCTCCTGTTCTGGGAGTGCTGGCTTCAGGTTCAACGGGGGAAGAAATCGGATCTGTTGCCTCAGAAGCAAGGTCGGGATCGATGTTCTTTGGAGCTGGTGTCTCGCTCACCGAATCAAAATCACTCCGGGAACTGTAAGCAGCGCCGATGCCTGTCACCAGTTCCGGGCAGGATCATCTCCCCAATCACCGTTGTTCTGAGCAGACTCCATGGCTGTTGCTGCCATAGGGGCTGTTTCTGCCACAGGGGCTTTTCCTGCCTCAGGTTTCCGGCTTTTGTCCGCCGCGTTCCTTGCAGGGCGTTGAATCACCCGAAACGGGACGGCAACCGTGGGAGCCGGATCGCGCAGATCTCTTTCCGGCCCTGGAGAGGGACCTCTGACGGGCTGCTGTTTTTGATGATCTGAATCGTCCGAGCCTTCTGCCCAGGACTGCTGATGGAGGGTGCGTCTCAGCTGGAGCCGTGATGGTCTCAGCAAAAGGGCTATTCCGCCGCCGATAACAGCACCTCCCCCAGCTCCTAATGCTGTCCAGGCTCCGATGGGAAGCGGTGGAGACTCCCAGGCAAGAACCCGCAGTCGGGTTGAATTGCCGCGATGCATCATCGAAAGCAAAAGAACCGCCATCAGTGGAGCCAGGCATGGAATCAGAAGAATCCGCAGCAAAAGGCTCATTTCAGAGGGCCATTCCAGCGATTCATCGGAGTCAGATCTTCCTGGAGTGAATCAAACAACCGCACAACAATGAAATCAATCATGTCTGCAAGTGATTCCGGTTGGGAATACCAGGCAGGCATCGGTGGCGCGATCGTTGCACCGGCTTCAGCCAGAGCTGTGAGATTTCGAAGGTGAATCAGGTTGAGGGGCATTTCTCTTGGTGCGATCACCAGTGGTCGACGCTCTTTGAGATGAACGTCTGCACTTCGTTCGATGAGATCCGTTGCCACTCCGCTGGCAATTTTTCCCACTGTGCCCATGCTGCACGGCAGTATGAGCATTGCCCTGGTTTGAAAACTGCCGCTGGCAATCGATGCACTCTGATCATTCCAGCGATGACAGATCAGCTGACCCTCTGAAACATCAAGCCGCTCTCTCCAGAATTTTTCCTGTTGAACAGGGTCAACGGGAATGGTGATCCCCTGCTCGGCTTGAAAAACCTTGAATGCTCCTCGACTGATGATGAGATGAACGCTGTGGCCCTTGCAAAGCAACAGTTGGAGAGCCCTTTCAGCGAGCGGCTGGGCTGATGCTCCCGATACACCAAGCACAAATGGGTGCATGCTCAGTCCACTGTGAATGTGACCGGCAGAGGCTCTGAGGTTCCCTCTTCTTTTTCCTGCTCAACAATCGGAGTGGCAATCGCTTCAAGATCAATCTGATTTCGCAGAACGTCCACTTTGATCACGCGTACCTGAACACTGTCGCCCAGCTGGTAGACGCGTCGACTTTTACGTCCAACAAGCCGATTTTGACGCGATCTGTATTCATACCAGTCGTCATTCAGGGAACTCACATGAACCAATCCTTCAACACGACTTTCACCAACTTCGACAAAGAAGCCGTAACTCTGCACCCCACTGATCCTGCCTGTGGACTGCTTTCCCACCAGTGGTTGGGCACATCGCGCCTGCACCATGGACAGCAGATCCTTCTCAAGTTCNAGAGACTGNCGAAGCCTCACATTCAGTTTCTGAATNAGTCTGTCGCCGATGAGGNTCAACAACTTCTCTTCCTGACTNGNTGTGAACAACGACCAGGCCAGTTCCTCCCCACATCCTTTNTTTCCNAGGTCCAGNCGTTTCTTCTGACGAACTGTCGGACGGTCTTTNCCTTCNTGAAGCAATGCCACAATCACCTGCTGGTTTACAAGGTGTGCATAGTGCTGAGCAGCACAACACCACGGTGCACAACCTGCTGGTCGCGATTTGTCAGTCTGCTGCTCCGAATCTCGCTTTTCTCCTACAGCTTCGAACATGGGCTGCGGGAGGGAATGACTGAGTTGCTGTTCAAGGACTCGGCGATGGTCGGATCCGTTGAAAACGCTGATCAGCTCTTCTGCTGAGGGGCTGCCTTCCTCGTCAAGTTCAAGGGGGAGCTCCAGGGCGATGGCTGTTTTGGCTACGTCGGTGAGTACCGAGGCATCCGCTTCTCCCGCCTGAACAGAAATCCCTGGAAGGCCAAGGTCGTCTCGATGGTTGTCCCATGCCTTGTTTGCTGCACGCAACAACGGTTGAAGCAGTGACTGAGGATCAGTCGGGTCCATCTCATCCACCCAGCGATGCCTCAGACCGCTGGGATCGGCCCAGCGCAGATCGCCAAGCGCCGAAAGGTACGGCGGCTGGAGATCCAGCTGAACTGATCCGTCTTTCCGTTCCCGACTGCAGAGAGAACCGGCACTGAAAACAAGCGTCTCAAGTTGGCTGAGATGATCCTTGATCGGTTTCAGAGCAGCTGGAACGGTTCTGGCTCTTGGTTTGCGTTCAGAAAGCGCTTTGAGCTGCAGAGCGTTGACAGTCGCCCTGGGACGAATCGTGCTGAGCATGAACTGCCAGTCGCTGATCTCTCCCTCTGCGTTCACGTCCAACCGCACCGTCACGGCTTCTTTGATCTCTCCCTCCTTGAAGCGAACCATTTGGTTCAGGTTCGGAGTGAGCAACGGTTGCCAGAGTTCTCCGAGACAAAGAGCTTCCCCACGCTCCCGAAGCCAGAGATCGAGACTGTTACCAAGGCCAATCCGTTCTGCCACTGACGGGGCATGGATCCAGATCCTTGCTCCCCCCTCCCTTGCCTCGACATGGACAGCCGGCAGGGCAGGAGCTTCAGGTGCCTCCCAGCTCGTCAGCAAGAGGGAGGGTTGTTCTGTGAGATCTGTACGACCTTTTGTCGCCGGGGCTTTGCCGGAACCTCTCGGAGGGGCCACCCTGTGCTGAAGCCCCGCCTTGGTCAGAAGCAGATCTCTGTCGGCCGTCGGTCCTCCATTGAGTGGAAGCGGCCTGACGACGTGGCCTTCAGCGGGATGCTGTGCGACTGGATAGCGATCGATGCTGACTTCCACCACATTCTCCGGGGGGTCTCCCGACAGATGAGCGGAGGCTTGTTCCGGCAGCATGATCGTTGTCAGCATCCGGTCGTCCAAAGGAGCCGCCAACATCTGCTCATCCTGCCGTTCAACCTGGGCCAGTAAGGACCGTGTGGATCGTTCGAGAATGCACTGAACTCCACCCTCCGGAGACCGACGTCGCCCCCCTTCTCTGGTGATGCGCACCATCACGCGGTCTCCATTCCAGGCATGGTTGAGCTGATGGTCCCTGATGTAGACGTCATCTCCGCCGTCATCTCTGATGGCAAAGCAGAATCCCTTGCTGCTGCAGCGAAGCCGAGCATCCAACAAGGATTCATTTGAGCTGCGCAGCAGACCATCTTCAGACGCCTTCTCGATGATTCCCAGTTTCAGTAGGGAATCGATCGCAAGTTCAAGATCCTGTTTCTCCGATGTGTTCGAAAGTTTGAGAATTTTCGCCAGGACACCTGTCTCAACAGGTGAATCAAGCGACAGGTGGTCGAGCAGGTCAGCGACCGTGAATTTCATCAGGAATTGAGCGGAAACCGGCCTTCACAACCGGGGGAAGGAGGTGGAGCGGCCACCGTTTTATGGCATGCCGTGTAGAGAGCTCCACACCGTTTCGACAGTTTAGGAGTTGGTTGAGCTGTTCCCGTCGGTTTCTCCGACGTCGCCTGCCAGGAATGGCCAGAGCAGTCTTGTGCCGATGAGCAGAAATCCGAATGACGCGATCAGCTGCAGCAGTCCGCTCGGTATCACCATGGCGACGGATCCACCGGCCAGGGCACCGAGAAGACTGGCTACCACAAGGGCTGTGGAGGAACCCAGAAACACTGCCAGGGGACGATCAGAGGTTCCACTGATGGCAACGGTCGCAAGCTGCGTTTTGTCACCGAGTTCGGCAAGAAAAACCGTGAGAAACGTGGAAAGGAGGAGAGGGGCATCCATCGCTTCAGCTCACCGGATTGAAAAGCAGAGATCGGCTGGCCTGAAGGCCCAGCCAGAGTCCGAGAGAAATCATCAGCAGACCGGCCATCAGTTCAAGTCTTTCCGGGGGAAGGATGCGGGCGAGCCACTGACCCAGCAGAACTCCGACCAGACTGGAACAGACCAAAGCCAGGGCAGCACCAAAGAACACAAGGGCTGGAGATCCAGACTGAGCTGACAGCAGAAGTGTGGCCAGCTGTGTCTTGTCACCGAGTTCCGCCAGAAACACCGTTGTAAAGGTGCTCAGCAGAACCGCAATGTATCCCGGCCGATCACCGCCGCTGTGATCACTCATCACCGCCGGATCCGTTCCTCTGAGCGCGATCGAACTTACGCATTGTCAGGCTCCTACCCCCGTAAGTGGTTCTGATCTGCTGTTTGCAGCAACAGATGGCGAATTGGTCCAGATGATGATCAGGCACAGCAAAAAGATCACCCAATTGGCTGACGCGGCAGAACTCGGGGCGATCGGCATAAATCCGGCAACGTCGACCTCCGGTGTCGAAATGAATGCACCACCCGTCCTCGCCGACCATTGAAAGATATTGGTGACGCTGCGCTTCGCTCAGTGCGGCAAGTGCCTCTGACCGTTCCTCGGGGCAAAGTCTGCAACAGGCTCCGCAATGGCTGATGCATGTCCAGTCCTGAGTGGTTGCTGTCATGCCGATTGCTGTGACAAGCCGTCACAGTGCAAGCCATGGTTCTGGCTCCTGAGGGAGGGGAAGCCGTAGCCTGTGACAAATATCTGAACGTGCTTCAACGCTATGGGCTTCGATATCCACCTGATTGCCAACTTCGCCGCCCTTGCGTTGATCACTGTGGCCGGTCCTGCGGTGATCTTCATTCTTTTCTACCGCAGAGGGGCTCTCTGATCACAGGTTTTAGGGTCGCAGGCCGAGTGCCAGACCAGCCTCCTCGAGGAGTTGAACCACGTCCTGGTTTCTCACCAGAGGATCCTCACAGCTGAGTGATTGCTCTCTTGGGAACACGGCATTCAGCCTTTCCCCCTCTGAGTTGGAGAGGCTGAGACCATTTTCACTGGTCCGTTTCGCCCCATAGTGTCGATCGCCACGGAGCAGAACCACCTGGTCTGTGTGCGAACGCAGCGCCTTCAGCTCAAGCTGAAGGCGCTTCTCTCCCTTCCAACGATTCACAACGATCCTGTAGGCAACGTCACAGAAATCAGGAACTGGCGTGTCTTGATCCCAGCGCCATGCCACAGCCCGCCGTTTCGTTTCGCCCTGGCATAGCTGTAGAGCCAGATGTCCACCCCTTAGATCGCGTCGCTCAATGACACTGCAACCGCGTGACCAGAACAGGGGAGCTTCGTGACCGACTCCGAACGGAGCGAGAGGTTGAATGGCCTTCCAGAGATCCCAGTTGATCTCCTCCAGCTGAAGCAGTGCATCAGGGCAAAGCGGACGTCCCTGTTGCTGATCATGCATCCAGAGTTCGGTCAGGCTGCAGAGCCTCTCGTGAACGGCGTGAACATTTTCAGCAAGGACGGTGAATCCCCCGGCGGCAGGATGCCCTCCAAACCGTTCCAGCAGGTCTTCGCATTGTCCAAGAGCCTGATCGACGGCAAACCCTGCAGGCCCTCTCACGGATGCCCGCATCAGGCCACCACGATCACCCGCCAGCAGTGCCGCCGGACGATGGAAACGTTCCATCAATCGCGCCGCGACAATTCCAATCACCCCATGGTGCCAGTGACTCTGGGCCAATAGAAGAAACGCTGGCATCCGATCCGGCTGATCAGCCTCGACCAGTGCCACCGCTTCGGCTTCAATCGCATCGCAGAGGTCTCGACGTTGGCGGTTGTAGTCATCGCAGCGACGGGCGAGATTCATCGCCGAATCCTCTTGATTCGCTGTCAACAGATCCACCACCAGTTCCGGTTCGCCCAGGCGTCCCACAGCGTTGATGCGAGGTGCGATTTGAAATCCGATGTCCTCGGCTGTCAAAGGTTCTTCTCCAAGTCCGGAAAGGCGCTGCAACGCCTGCAGCCCGAGACATTCGCTCCGGTGCAGTCTCCTCAGTCCCTCGACTAGCCAGAAACGATTGGCTCCAGTGAGAGGAGCCATGTCGGCAACCGTGCCGATGCAGAAAAGATCCTGTGCTGAGGCAATCGCTTCAGGGTGATCAAGCGCATTGGCAACAGCCTTTGCCACGACGAAGGCGAGCCCGACGCCGGCAAGACCACGATACGGAGAGTTCTCAGGTGTTCTGGCTGGATGAATCAGAGCCCACATCGGCGCTGGAACAGCAGGAATGGTGTGGTGATCGGTGACGATCACATCCATATCCAGATCAGCGGCGCAGTGAAGTGCCTCCGAAGCTGAAACACCGTTGTCGACAGTCACCAGACTGCGAATCCCTTCACTGTGCAGGCGCTTAACCATGGAGGGGTTCAGGCCGTAACCGTCCTCCATGCGTGAGGGAATGGCTGCAATCGGTTCCGCTCCCAGTGGCATCAGAGCACGCAGAAGCAGCGCGGTGCTGGTCATGCCGTCTGCGTCGTAATCACCACAGACAGCAATCCGCTCACCATTCCTGCAGGCCTCAACCAGCCGTTCCGTCGCTCGGGTCAGATCAGGAAAATGATCTTCGGGTTTCGGCAACGCCGTTGGATGCAGCAGTGCTTCCGCGTCTTCAAGGCGGTTGAAACCTCGACGGCTCAGGAGTGAGCGCAGGGGCAGGGGCAGTTCAAGTTCCTGGAGTGGAGAGGGATCCACCACCGCTGGCAGCATCCAGGACCATTGCTTGGAATCAGATGCCAACGGTGCAGGGCGATGGGGTCTTGATGTCCGAGCATTGTGCCGTTGTCGGGTGAATGCGATGACGACTCTGCATGGTGTGTTCTGGGATGTGGACGGCACCCTCGCTGACACGGAAATGGATGGTCATCGGCCGGCCTTCAATCTGGCCTTCAGCGAACTGGGTCTTCCGTTTCACTGGGACCGTGATCTTTACAGCAGGCTGCTCGCGATCCCAGGAGGTCTTCGCCGTGTCGCAGCCCATGCGGAGGATCGTGGCATCATCCTGCGCGCGGATCAGTTTGAAAAGCTGCGAGAGCGAAAGCGTTTTCACTACATGGAACGAATTCGTCAGGGGTACGTGTCATGGCGGCCGGGTGTTCGTCGTCTGATCAATGAGCTCAATCAGGCAGGACTTCAGCAGTGGATCGTGACCTCAAGTGGTCAGGCATCCGTGCTTGCCCTGCTTGATCAGGAAGGGCCGGAATCTCAAATGTTTGATGGTCTGGTGACAGCCGATGACGTCAACAAGGGAAAACCACATCCAGAGGGATATCAACTGGCTCTGAACCGCAGCGGACTCAAAGCAGCTGCCGTGATCGCCATCGAGGACTCGGCTGCGGGCCAGGCTGCAGCTGTTTCTGCTGGCTTGCGTTGTCTGTTGACACCATCTGCCTGGGACCGTGAATTGAGCGCAGCTGATCAACCTTCATCAGCGGTACTGAATCATCTCGGTGATCCAGGGTGTCCTCTGACCCATCTCCAGGGGCCCCCTTGCCCTGAGGGACAGGTGACGCTGAAGTATCTGAAGTCCCTTCCCCAGAAGCGTTCCTGATGCTTTCACTGCAGCGGACACGTCTTGCAGGACTGCAGCGCAGAGTCGGCAACACCCTCAGTACAGGACTTTCAGGCCCCTGGTGGAGGCGCAGTTTCTCTC
>NYUU01000091.1 GCA_002684175.1 Synechococcus sp. CPC35 | reverse complement strand
TATGAGAAGCTTGAAAATCTCAATCTTCAGGGAATCGATGATTACGTTGATTTCTATAATGTGATGACGTACGACTTCCATGGTGGCTGGGAGAATCGGACGGGTCACCAGGCGGCGATGACGGGTGACGCCAACAACTATGACGTGACATCAGCGGTTGAATTTTTTGAGAAAGCAGGTGTTGAACTCGGCAAAGTGGTGATGGGTGCACCGGCATACACCCGGGCCTGGGGTGATGTGTCAGAGGGTGGAACTTTCGGATACCAGCAGCCGGGGCGTGGGCCTTCTGCCGCTGGTTCTTTTGAAGCCGGTGTTTATGACTACAAGGATATTGTTGATGATGTTGTCACGGGCCGGCGTGATCTTTACTGGGATGATGATAATAAGGCCGCTTTTGTCTACGACGGGGACGAATGGAGTTCGATGGAGACAACCGCAACAATTGCTGGTAAGGCGGCATATGTTCAGGAAAAAGGTCTCGGAGGGATGATGTTCTGGGCTCTCAGTAATGATGCGGAAGGTGATCTGAGCCTTGTGCAGGCAGCTGATGATCTGCTCCGAAAAGGAGTTTCCTATGCTGATGTTGTCGAGCGAGCCCCTGGATTTGATTCCGTCGTCGGCGGAAATCAAAAATTCAGCATCACAGACTTCACGGATCTGGTCTGATCTGAAAGATTGATTCTGGCGATGTTTGATTGTCAGCTCTCCTCTTTTATTGGGGAGGGCTTTTTATTGGTCAGTTCCTGCGAAATTCGATCAGGCGGGAGAAGTAGAAGGGGGCCTGGTTGAGGCTTCGGCGCACCAATTTGAAGCCACAGGCTTCAGCCGCTTTCACAATGCCGTCTTCCTTGAGTGTGTAAGCCCGAGTAGTTTTGCTGGGGCCGGGGAAGAGTTGGCCGATTCCCTTCAGCAGCGCCAGCAGCGGCGTGTAGGGAGCAAAGCTCACGATCAGTCGTTGTTCGGTGAGGCTGCAGAGATGCCTCACCATCTCTTCCGCTGCCGCCTGGGGGTAGTGGATGAACACATCCAGACAACACACCGTGTGGAAGGATCCCGCGAGGCTCTCCAGATCACCGGCAGAGAATTTCAGTCTGTCCATGTCGAGGCCTTCTTCGCGGGCGCGGCGATCCGCTTCCTGTGCCATCGCTTCGGAGATGTCGCTGGCACTGAGAGATCCGGCACCCATCGCGGCTAGAGGCAGGCTGAGGCTGCCGACCCCGCAACCTGCGTCGCAGAAGCTGACGTTTTCGAGCTCACCACTCTCTTTGATCCAGCTCAACACCTCGTCCACGGTCTTCTGATGACCGATGCGGATGTTGCGCTGCACCTTGTTGACATCATCGGTGTCGCTGTAAATGCGGTTCCAGCGATCGAAGCCCGTTGTCTCGAAATAGCCTTTAACGATTTTTTTTTCGGTTGCTTTTATTTCCAAATTCTGTTCCGAAGCCACGGCAGCGGGTTGAAATTTGCAATCTTAACACCAGCCAATCCTGCTCGATGATAGGGCGGTTCGATTGAGAATTAATGGGCGATTTTAGTCTTTCCAGTCCTGCTCAATTTGCTCGGTCAGTCCGCTTCTATTCATTCTCGATAATTCGATATTGATAGCTTTTTTGAGGTCGTTATTGATCTGGCTGCCGAAGACGAAGGCTTGTGGTGTTTTGCTTGATAATTGATAGGCTAATTGGAACTTTTCTTGCAGTGATGCTTGTCTCAGTAGGGTCTTGTATGTCGTGACATTGGTCACGACGTGTCTTGGCTTTTCTGCGGTTTTTCCTTGAATCAGCTCGATCAGCTGTTGTTTGTTTTGGGCGTAAATAGGAGTTGTTCCAGCGTCTTCGAGGATGCCTGCGTTTTTCATTTGCTTCTGTAGCCAGTTGGCGTGGGAAGTTTCTGCTTGGACTGCTAGGCCTTGGCGCAGAAGCGAATATAGTTCCTTGTTTTTCAGTTCATTTGTTTTTTTGGTTATATTCTCTTCGAAAATGATTGTGGCTGTTGTTCCGATTATCGCTGACATGAGAAGCATGTGGACGAGACTAGTAATAAGGACTGTGGCATGATCTCGAACTTTGTTTCCGACAATCGTATCAATGCCATCGTTCAGGATCAGGAAGGTCCACACCTTGGCGAGACGTCTGGCTTTTTTCTTGCGAATGGCCTTTGTCTTTTTATAGTAACTGGAGGACCATGCTGTTATCCCTGTAATAATGATCAGTAAAATGCTGCATCGGACTACGATTTTGTTTTGAATAATTTTGCCAACAAGTGTTAGGACCGGTTTCTGGCTTTGTTGGCTCGCGATTACGATTCCGCCTGTGGTGTAAGGAATCGCATACTCCACAGATTGAAGTCGTTCGGGGGTGATTTCGTGGCATGAGGCGATAACGTCAAATTCGCCTTGTGCTGCAAGAGTGATGGCTTGATCAAAACTCGCGATCGGTTGGATTGTGTACGTGAGGTTGAGCCGTTCGCTGATTCTTCTCCAAAGGTCAATTGAGAATCCCTCATAGTGCTGATTGATCCGATCTGAGCATGGAAGATAGTTATCTATCGTTCCAACCTTGATGGTCTCACCGTTCCAGGATGGCTCTTGGTTTGTAGTTGCCTTCGCCGCTGAGATTGTTGTACTCAGAGCAATGGCGATCACACTGAGGTTGAGGCCCAGGAATGTGTGTTTCATGGGCCTCCGTGGGCGCTTTGCCAGCAGAGTGTTTCGTGATCGCCGCTCCATCGCAGGAGGTCCTGCATCGATCGGCCCAGAAGCGCATCAATGGTTGAGCTGCAGTCATGAATGGTGATGCGTGGCGAGATCGTGGCTCCCCAGATTGCAGCGCTCGGTTCAGCACTCCATCGCGACAGTCGTTTGACCCCCTCGAGCTGCGGCAGGGTCACTCCAGCAAGAGTGCCGTCCTCCAGCCGACAGGTGCCCTTGTTCACCAGCAGCACCCNTTCATCCCAGCGGTGCTCNCCGTCCGCCAATCCGTAGGGGGCCAGAGCATCGCTCACCAGCACGATCTGCTCAGGCGCCAGCCGCTGCAGNAGNACTGNCATCGTCGGNTCCACATGCACCCCNTCCGCGATCAGCCCCAGAGCGACGTCTCCCCGCCGGCAGGCCTCTCCNAGGGGGCCNGGATCGCGATGGTGNAGNCCGGGCATCGCGTTGAACGCATGGGTGATCATGCCCACTCCCCCGTCAAATGCTTTTCGGGCCTGTTCGGCACTGGCGGTGCTGTGGCCAAGGGCCACGGTGATTCCAAGTTGCCGCAGTCGTGTGATCACAGGCTCTGCNCCCGGCAGTTCCGGAGCCANTGTCANCAGAGCGATGTCATCNTCANANCCCCCGATCCGATCCTCCAGAGCCTTCAGGCCAGGGGATGCCAGATGTTCANGGGGGTGNGCNCCACGGCGTTTCTCAGCCAGAAAAGGGCCCTCCANATGAGCGCCCAGCAGTCGACATCGNCCGTTGCTGTGTTGATNTCGGGCTCTGCGCAGNACTCCCAGNGCTCTGCGCAGGGGNGNGNTCCCGCAGGTCACCAGTGTCGGAGTGATCGCCTCAACTCCGTCGCTCCAGAGAAGCNTCAGCAGNTCGAACAACCGAGGCAGGTCNCTGTCCGTGAGTTCGGGGAATGCCAGTCCCAGGCCGCCATTGATCTGCAGATCGATGCCGCGGGGGCTGATCCAGTCNCCACCCCAGCTGTCNNCGNNCGGNGAGTCTNCAGNCTNTNTCGGCTGAATNGCNGTCACCACTCCCNGGTCGTCGGTCTCCAGCCAGTGCCTCTGTCTGGAGTCACCGCCGAGGGGGGCCGGTAGACGNACGTCTGTGATTCGTCGCATCAGTACTTGCCGTGGACGACGATGGCAGTCTTGCTGTTCTGCGCCGTGACGACTGTTCCTTCGCGTGTTGCCGTTGTGATGGGCAGTGATTCCGATCTGCCGACGATGGAGCCNGCNGCTGCGGTCCTGCGGGAGCTGGGGTTGGNGGTGGAGGTGCGGGTTCTCTCCGCCCACCGCACTCCCCTGGAAATGGTGGATTTCGCCAGCAGCGCCCGTGACCGGGGTTTNGGGGTGATCGTTGCNGGAGCAGGCGGTGCCGCTCATCTGCCNGGGATGTTGGCGTCCCTCACCACCCTGCCGGTCATCGGAGTGCCTGTNAGGAGCCGNGCCCTCGCNGGNGTGGATTCACTCCACTCGATCGTGCAGATGCCCGGCGGAGTCCCCGTGGCGACGGTGGCNATCGGCGGTGGCCTCAATGCCGGCCTGCTGGCGGCTCAGATCCTGGGAGTGGCTGATCCCGCCCTGGCGCAACGGCTGGCGGATTACCGCNGCAGNCAGCACGATGCTGTGGTGGCCAAGGATGCACGATTGCTTGAACNGGGCAGTACGGCGTATCTCAAGGGCATGNCCACCTCCTGAATCCTGTNGCAATGATNTCCTGGCCNCCGTGGCTTCGTCTCGGACTGGTTCTGCCGNTGCTGATGCTGAACGCNTTCGTNCTGAAGCTGCTGCTGGTGCAGTTCGCNCCGTTCCCGGGANTGTTTCTCACNGCNGCTCTGNTCGCNTTCCTGCTCGATCTGCCCTGCGGCTGGNTGATGAAGCTGGGGCTGAAGCGTGGCCCNTCGGTTGCCCTNGTGGTTCTNGCAACCCTCGGGTTGGTCGGTTTTGCTGCGGTGGAGCTGGTTCCGCTGCTTGTGGATCAGCTCAGTCAGCTGATCAGTGCGTCTCCCTCNCTGCTGGCTGCGGCTGAGCGGTTGATCANCCAGGGNCAGCTCTGGGCTGTGGANCATGGATTGCCGGATGATTTCGCCNATCTCAGCAGTGATCTGGTGTCTCGCNTCAGCCGGGTGGCCACTCAGNTGAGTCAGCGTCTGCTGGGATTTCTCGGTGCCACGGTCGGCACCACNATCAACGTGGTGATCGTGCTNGTCACAGCGGTGTTTCTGCTGCTTGGCGCCGATTCGATCACACCCGGTCTGGCCCAGTGGCTTCCGGAGCGATGGCGCGAACGGATCCTCACCACGCTGGAACGCACCTTCCGTGGTTATTTCGCCGGTCAGGTGCTGCTTGCGCTCATCCTCAGTGCCGGACAACTTCTGGTGTTCACCGTCCTGGAGATTCCCTACGGCGTTCTGTTTGCGGTGCTGATCGGTCTGACCACACTGATTCCCTATGCCAGTGCCCTCTCGATTGTGTTCGTGAGTGCGATCCTCGGCATTCAGGATCCACGGACTGGCCTGGAACTTCTGGCCTCCGCGATCGTTGTTGGTCAGATCGTTGATCAGGTGATTCAGCCGCGGTTGATGGGCAGCATCGTTGGACTTCAACCGGCCTGGCTCCTGATCTCACTGCCGATCGGCGCCCGGTTGGGCGCCCTCCTTGAGATCGGCGATCTCCTTGGTTTGCTCCTCGCGGTGCCTGTGGCCAGCTGCGTCAAGACCCTGGCCGACGCGCTGAGGGCTGATCTCAGGCAGCCGGAATGACACCGCGATCCTGCAGGGTCTTGATCACGATCTCCACCGATTGCTGCAGCTCCTGCCCACCGGTGTCGATTCTCAGCTCTGCGTTCTCCGGGGCTTCGTAGGGGCTGGAAATTCCGGTGAACTCCTTGATCTGTCCGGCGCGGGCCTTGGCATAAAGCCCTTTGGGGTCCCGTGATTCGCAGACATCCAGAGCTGCGTCGCAATGGATTTCAAGGAAGTCGCCGTCCTCCACCAGGGCCCGAGCTTTGTCCCGATCG
>NYUU01000090.1 GCA_002684175.1 Synechococcus sp. CPC35 | reverse complement strand
GAAGTGCTGCTGCTTGGACTGCTGCCGGAGCCGATCCAGGCCACAACAGCACCAACTCCTCAGCCAGCCCGCATCACCAGCCCTGCGCCAGCTCCAGCTCCAGCTCCAGCTCAATCTCCACCAACAGCCACAACATCAACAGCCGCAACATCAACAGCCATATCACCAACAGCCACATCACCAACAGCCGTATCACCAACCGCTCCAGTCCCCGCTCCGGCCGCTGCTCCGGAACTGCCGCCGGTTGCTCCTGCCGCTGCCACAACAGGAACAAACCTGCCAGAGCTGTGGCAACAGATTCTCGGCAGTCTTGAACTGCCGTCCACTCGGATGCTGCTTTCCCAGCAGGCCCAGCTGGTGCGCCTTGATGCCAATCGCGCCGTGGTTCAGGTGGCCGGCAACTGGATGGGAATGGTGCAGAGCCGCGCCACGCTGCTGGAACAGGCGGTCGCCAAAGCACTGGGAGGCTCGCGGCAGCTGGTGATCGAAGCCGGCAGCAGGACGATCGCAGCCCCTGCAAGCAGTCCACCTGCACCCGTGGTGCAACCACAGCCATCTGCCCCCGTGGTGCTGCCACCTCAACCAGCGGTGATCACAACACCAGCCGCGATAGAAACACCGTCCCCAAGAACAACGCCCGCTTCCGCAGCAGCGCCGCCAGCAGAACTTCCACACACAGAACCTCCGCAGACAGAACCTCCGCCGAACGAGACGCTGCAAGCACCACCGCCGCCAGCAGCCAGAACAACACAATCCACACCCGTTGCAGAAAGCCCAAAACCAACATCACCGGTCTCGACTGCCACTTCAAAAGCAACTGAACCGCAGTTGCCTTCAACACCCACTGCCGCGACGATCACGCCATCGCAACCCTCTGCTCTGGATCGACAAGCCAAGAACCTCGCTGACTTTTTCAACGGTCAGGTTCTGGAGGTGGATGCCGATGAACTCAATGAATAACCAGAACATCGACTGACAACCCAACACATCCTGATCAAATGCTGCTTGCGGAGAACACCCCACCGATTCCGGCCTACAACCTGATCTGCACNGTGGATCCGCGCTCAGNCATCGCCNATGGCANGCCTGCNNCGNAAGGNATCAANACATCNGCTCGCTTCACGCTNACCATGGCGNAAGGGGCCNNACCCATCACNATCANCCCGCGNAACCTCGCNGCACCACCNGACAACATCACNCATCTGCANCAANACNAACCCANACGTGTNGGAGACCTGGTGCACTACCCGATCCGCTACNAGCAACCACTNTTTCCACCATCCGAAACGCTGACCCTGAAGGAAGCNAATGACTTCGCNCACATTCANATCANNGGACAGCTGNTCNTTGATCCGATGCAGATGCGNTTTCAGCTNCAGCAGACCATGAGNATNCACNTGAATCCATCGGTNCCGATCNCANANAGAAAGGATCTTCAGCTTCAACTCAGCGGAACCTGCGTGGAACGCNCGATCAATCCTCAGGNCTGATNAGAGCTTCGTCAGACATCCGACGACGCAAAGACATCCTCAGNAGCTCCGAGAATTTCGGATTCATGCAGACAGACATAACGAATGGCCTGACGACCTGCCCACGAATAGGCCACATGCAGCTCACCAGGCTGGCCTTCCAGCAGGGTCGGATAGGCCAGCTGCCCGTTCAGAGTCCAGTTCAGGGAACCGCTAAAACCAAAGCCTGTATCGATATCACGGATCCATGGCCAGCTGANGCCGTCATCGTCACTCAAGGCGATGGACAGAGGCCAGCGCGTGCGGGGCCAGCGCGCCTCACCCCATTCCAGGACCTGCTCGGAGCCATTCCAGTCGGCAGGCAAACCGAAGCGATTGAAGATCAAAGCCAGACGTCCACTGAGTAAACGACAAGCCTGAATCGAACTGTTGTTGTTCGGCAGCATTGTGGGCTCCGGGGCCTGCCAGGTCCTGCCGCCATCGCAACTTTCGGACCGATACACATGGTCCGCCAGCCGACTGCGGAAAAACTGCAGCAACGTTCGACCGTCNGCAGAGGNAACGATTGATCCNTGNACCCGTCCGACACTGTCCGGCACCTGAACCGGCGGGCCGCTGGCNCGNCCCTCNGCACTCAGGGGCAGAATTTCGGTGTGGTCATGTCCAAAGGANCCTCCCTGTTCGAGGCTGCGGTAGATCGAAAGCAACCAGGTTCCNTCTCCCGTGCGGTANGGAGGGTGGCGACAGAACGCCGCCGTATCGAGAAGATCCTCANATGCCGTCCAGGCTTCAGCCCCCCAGGTTGAAGGTTCATNGANATCGAGATTGTCAAGCACAAGCNCCTGATGCCGAAGCACGGCTGTCCACTGCATCGAAAAACTGGTGTCCTGATCCATCCAGCTGGTGTCGCCAGGATCACGCACTCTCTGCGCTGAATGGATCAGATGAAGACAGCCATCTGAAACAAATAAAAGTGGATTTTGCTCCGAACGATCGGGGTCCTTGGANATGCACTTGGGTTCNCTCCAACAGCCNCGTTCTTTACTNAAAAGACTNAGAAAAATGGACATCCCNGCAGTCCCTTCCTGATCACCCGCCATCCAGACACANGCCANAACATCCGNTCGCAGCCAGCANANCTGNGGTGCATGGTTCTGAGAACCCATCGGCTCNAGCAAAGCCCAGGCACCGAGCTCAAATGGAGTCAGCAGGATCTCACCCCAGGCAAGGTCCTGATGCCGATCAATTGCATGATCGAAGGATGAAAAAAACGGTGACTCGGATTGTGGAAAAGAAGACGAAAAAGACAANAAAACCTCAGGCCTGAACGGGCTGCTGCTCGCCTCCTCCATGGATGGTCTTGGCCCAGATCAAACGTTTGGGGAGCAGCGACATTTTCAGNGTCACCCAGGGGATCACNACAAACCAGTGCATGAGATANGCNATCGAAACCATCAGTNNCAGCGGCCCNGCAGAAGGAATCAGCGGTCCTTCACTNCCGGAACGACATCCACGCCAGTAAGCNACTCCTGAAACACTGAAAGCNACGATCGACAGGGGCCAGTAAACNGGCANCGTCCNGCTGATCAGACTGGTGCTNAGATCNGCAAATGANACCACAGGAAGCCCGTANTGNAGAAGGAAGAAGCAGGCGAGATCNATNCGNTGGGGCAACGTCAGCTGGGACGACGTGAGGATCGGCCAGTAATCGAAGAAACGCTGNAGTCCNCCNTCAGCCCAGCGCTGCCGCTGCTTCCACAAGGCCTGCAGACCGGGCACAGCCTCCTCCTGAACCGGTGGNTCCCAGAGGATTCCCACCAGAGCACCGTGGGTCAGGAGACGGAAACTGAGATCCAGNTCNTCNGTGACCGTTTCCTCGTTGAAGCCNCCNCTGGCCTCCAGGACAGATCGCCGGATCAACTGACCATTGCCACGCAGCTCAACCACNCCNCCCGAACGGAGCCTGCCTGTCTGAATCACCGCNTCNAGGGCCATCTCCATCGCCTGAGAGCGGGTGAGCCAGTTTCGATCAGCATCAACAACCGCCTTGCGCAGCTGAACNGCNGACCAACCACCATCAAGGGCAAANGGAACNANCCGTTCCAGCAGGTCATCCTGAAGCTGGGCGTCCGCATCNAGCACCAGCAGCCAATCTCCCTTGAGGCGNGCNAGGGCTGCNTTNAGAGCNCCGGACTTTCCTCCACCGGCATTNCGNTGCCGATGAATCACATTCAGACGCGGATGACGAACNGCCAGTGCATCGAGCAGTTCNGGTGTGCGNTCGAGACTGCCGTCATCAATCACCCAGGTCGTCANGCGTTCCGCCGGATAACGCAGGGAGNTGAGCCGTTCGACGAGGCGATTCACNACACTTTCCTCGTCCCGCGCNGCGACNACGACATCCAGGCTGGGGAAAGACGCCGGATCGATCGNTGGGCTCTGCCCGGCAGTNCCTCNNTTCAGCTGNGCCCGGAGAACCGTTCGCAGGNCATAGCCNCCNAGCATCAANGCNAGGCTGATGGCNGGCCANAANGAGCGAGCCGGATCAAGCCAGTGNGGANCNGCTCCGGCACAGCCGCAGGCGCAGAGAAACGCAGCCGATTTCACGCGACGGTGATCTCCAGACACCACGCTCGTTGCCATGCACCTTCCCGTGTGGGGTGACTTTAAGGGGATTGTTCCAATCCAGGCAGAGGCCCGTAGACAGTCCCCGGGTAGTAATGACGGAGGATCCGCTCCGCAGACCAGCCCCGCCAGGCCAGATCAATCGCTCCAGCCTGCGACAGACCGGCGCCATGACCGAAGCCCCCGCCTTGGATCAACCAGCGTTCTTTGCCCTCAGGATCGACCACGAACAAGGTGCTGGGAAGCCGCCGGAGCGTGCGGCGGATTCGATCCAGGCGAAGCACCACGGGTTTGGACGCATCGCCACCGGAGATCTGCAGCGCCAGGACGCGACCACTGACTCCACGCTCAGTCACCCTGAGCTGCAGGGGAGAGGTCAGAGATTCAGCCGCTGGGCCGAGCGCCTGACGCAGTTCTGAGCCTGTGAGCGTGCGGCTCCAGCGGAAGCGTGGATGTCGCCTGCCGTAAGCACCGTTTCGATCAGCCAGAAGAGCCTGAACCGCCTCGCGCTGCTGCAACGGCAGGGGATGCCGGCTTCCCCAGCCATCATCACCATCCGGTTTCGCCCTCAGGTAGGAGCTGGGCTGCATCGACCAGGCCTCCGTGCCGGCAGCGATCACGCCTCCATTGGTGGCGTGGTACACAGCACTGATGGGCTGACCCTCAAGGCTGAGCAGACGTCCGCGGGTGGCGGCGATCGCCTGGCGGACCGTTGGTCCGGCCAGTCGTGGATCGCTGTAAACCTGGCACTGGGTATCGCTGCAGAGGTGAAATCCATCGATCTGAAAACGATGGCTGTTGGCCAGCGCCCAGGTTCGGGCCAACACGGTCTGGGCCTGCAACGCAGCAGCCGGTGATCCCGCACCGATCTCATGGGGGACGACTCCTTTCAGATAACGCTCGACCGGCACCTGCTCAATCAGGGTCCAGCTGCCATAGGCATCCCGCTGTAGCCGAAAGGGGCCGGTGAAAACGCCAGACCGCCAGCGCAGACCCTCGGGAGCCTTGATCTGTACAGGTCCCGTCAGGGTGCGGCCACCTTCGGGAGTCTGAACAACGGGCTCGACACTGGTCCTGACCAATCCCTCCCAGTGGCGAACAACCAGTCCCTCGGGCACGGGGGCATCGGCCGGCGCCCACACTTCCCACTCTCCGGGATGGGCCACCAGTGCTTGGACCCCGAGGTCCCTCCAGCGCTGGGCAACACGATCGGCGGATTCGAAACTGGCGTAGGGCCCGGCGACCCGGCGGGCCAGCCGCAATGGAGTCTTGAGAGGAACCGATCTCCAGGTGATGCTGAAGTCTGAACCGGTCCAGCTGCCACCGGCACTGTCTTCAAGAAGAAGAGAACCGCCGGCACTGCGCAGATTGAGCGGAGAGTCGGCAGCCGTTCGCCCGAGGTGCTCCTCGAGTGCCACCCAGAGGATCGGATTCACCCCCTGATTG
>NYUU01000089.1 GCA_002684175.1 Synechococcus sp. CPC35 | reverse complement strand
AGGATTGCGCCGTCCATCTGGGCGGCACCGGTGATCATGTTCTTCACGTAGTCCGCGTGGCCAGGGCAGTCCACGTGGGCATAGTGACGAGATTCGGTTTCGTACTCAACGTGGGCGGTATTGATCGTGATGCCGCGCTCACGCTCCTCAGGAGCGCCGTCGATGTCGGCGTAGTTCTGAACCTCAGCCTGCCCTTTCTTGGCGAGCACGTTGGTGATCGCAGCGGTGAGGGTGGTTTTGCCGTGGTCAACGTGGCCGATGGTGCCGATGTTGACGTGGGGCTTGTTCCTTTCGAACTTCTCGCGTGCCATTGGGGTTAAAGAATCGAGGGTTGTGTGATGAGAGTTTAGAGATCAGGAATTGCCCTGATTCTTGGAGACGATGGCCTCGGCCACGTTGCGAGGAACTTCCTCGTAGTTGGCAAATTCCATCGAAAAGATGCCACGACCCTGGGTCATGGATCGGAGCTCGGTGGCATAGCCGAACATTTCGGCAAGGGGCACCTTGGCCGAGATCTTGGACGTGCCGTCATCGACGGACTGGCCCTCAACCTGACCTCTCCTGGAGGACAGGTCACCGATGATCGAGCCGAGGAAGTCCTCGGGGGCCTCGACTTCCACCTTCATCATCGGCTCGAGAAGCACAGGATTGCACTTCCTGACGCCGTCCTTGAAGGCCATCGAACCGGCGATCTTGAACGCGATCTCCGATGAGTCGACATCGTGATAAGAGCCATCGGTCATGGTGACCTTGACGTCGATGAGTGGGAAACCTGCAATCACGCCGGATTCGCAGGTCTCTTTCATGCCCTGTTCGGCGGGCTTGATGTATTCCTTCGGAACAACACCACCGACGATTTTGTTGACGAATTCAAAGCCGGAGCCTGGCTCACCCGGCTCCATTTGGATCACAACATGACCGTACTGACCCTTACCACCGGTCTGACGGGAGAATTTCCCTTCTCCACCTGCGGATGAGCGGATGGTTTCCCGGTAGGACACCTGAGGAGCACCGATGTTGGCCTCCACCTTGAATTCGCGCAGCATCCTGTCGACGAGGATCTCAAGGTGGAGCTCACCCATGCCGGCGATCACGGTCTGACCCGTCTCCTGGTCCGTGCGAACACGGAAGGTTGGATCTTCCTCCGCCAGTGAAACCAGTGCCTTGGTCAGTTTTTCCATGTCGCCCTTTGTCTTGGGCTCCACCGCAACGGAGATGACAGGTTCCGGTACGAACAATGTCTCCAGAACAATTGGATCGTCCGGCGTGCAGAGGGTATCGCCCGTGGTGGTGTTCTTCAGGCCGAGTACGGCACCCAGGTCACCGGCGCGCAGGGCATCCACTTCCTCACGATCATCTGCCTTGAGAACGACCAGTCTGGAAATACGTTCCTTGGCGTCCTTTGTCGAGTTCAGCACGTAGCTGCCCTTCTCCAGGACGCCGGAATACATCCGTACAAAGGTCAGCTTGCCGTAGGGATCAGCCATGACCTTGAACGCCAGTGCACTGAACGGAGCCTTGTCATCGGAAGGGCGCACGGCGTCACTGCCGTCGGGAAGCAGCCCCTGGATCGGGGGAACATCCACGGGTGCGGGCAGATAGTCGATCACCGCATCAAGCACCAGCTGTACACCCTTGTTCTTGAAGGCTGAGCCGCACAGCATCGGTACGAGGCCATGCTTGAGCACGCCGTCGCGAATGCCTTGCTTGAGCTCAGCAATGGAAAGTTCGCCGGAATCCAGGAACTTTTCGATCAGAGCCTCATCCGTCTCCGCNACGGTTTCCATCAGCANAGCTCGCCANTNNGCTGNCTCNTCGNCCATGTNNGCNGGNATCTCNGCTTCCTCGATGTCTGTTCCGAGATCGTTNTTGTAGATGTAAGCCTTNTTTCCCACCAGGTCGATGATTCCGCTGAGCTCGCCNTCAGCCCCGATCGGCAACTGGATGGGCACCGCATTGGCCTTCAGACGGTCCTTGATCTGACCATGTACCTTGAGNAANTCGGCTCCGGTGCGGTCCATCTTGTTCACGAANACCATCCGAGGCACNGAATAGCGATCGGCCTGACGCCAGACGGTTTCGGACTGGGGCTGGACACCGCCAACGGCGCAGAACACCGCGATGACACCATCGAGCACCCGCATGGANCGCTCCACCTCAATGGTGAAGTCCACGTGACCAGGCGTNTCGATGATGTTGATCCTGTGGTCCTGCCAGGAGGTNGANATGGCAGCNGCGGTGATGGTGATNCCCCGCTCTCTTTCCTGTGCCATCCANTCGGTTACAGCNGCTCCGTCGTGCACCTCACCGATTTTGTGCACCACACCTGAATANAACAGGATTCNTTCTGTCGTNGTGGTTTTGCCAGCGTCGATNTGGGCGGCAATACCGATATTTCTGACGCGTTCCAGGGGAAAGNCGCGGGCCACAGGAATTCTCCGGGGGTGGGGCTTGAAAAGGCGGGTGNGACTCTACAGGCCAGCCACGAATACCGAAGGTTTGTGGCCGACTTGCCGGAGATCAGTANCGGTANTGNGCGAANGCCTTGTTGGCTTCNGCCATTTTGTGGGTNTCTTCGCGTTTGCGAACGGCACTTCCGGCTTCGTTGGCCGCATCCATCAGTTCACCGGCAAGCTTCTGAGCCATGCTGCGACCGTTGCGGGNCCTGGAGAAGCTCACAAGCCATCNCAGGGCCATGGCTGTGCCACGTTCCTGNCGAACTTCCATNGGCACCTGNTANGTGGCGCCACCNACCCGNCGNGCACGCACCTCAACGAGGGGNGTTGCGTTCTTNACNGCGGTNTCNAACAGTTCCAGTGGATCGCCGCCGGTTCGCTCATTGATCAGGCCGAAGGCATCCGACAGGATCCGCTGAGCAGTGGATTTCTTCCCGTGCTGCATCAGNCGNGCCACCATCATGGTTGCCANNCGGCTGTTGAACTGCGGATCGGGAAGAATCGGGCGCTTTTCAGCGGCATTGCGGCGGGACATTGAAAGTCAGAACGTTGTTGAAGTGATCAGAAGAGNGGGTGGNTCAGTCCTTCGGAGCCTTGGCTCCNTATTTGGAGCGGGACTGACGCCGATCCTTCACTCCGGCGGTGTCAAGNGTTCCACGGATGATGTGATANCGGACACCAGGCAGGTCCTTGACGCGACCNCCACGGATCAGCACCACGGAGTGCTCCTGCAGGTTGTGTCCGATGCCNCCGATATANGCGGTGACNTCAAAGCCTGANGTGAGACGCACACGAGCCACTTTCCGCAGCGCCGAGTTNGGCTTCTTCGGAGTTGAGGTNTAGACACGGGTGCAGACTCCGCGTCGTTCCGGGCAGGCTCTCAGAGCGGGGGATTTGGTCTTGGCCTTCAGGCGTGAACGCTCTGTGCGGATCAGCTGTTGAATGGTTGGCATCGAGGCTCGGTGAGCGGTCGGACGCTCCGACCTGATTCGACAATTCACCAAGATACTGGTTGATGGTGACNGNTCCACGAGGAACTGACACANATGNNNGTATNGGCAGGNCCCATCAATGTCCATGGTTCTTTCAGCGACGGACGAGACCCAGGCCGTTGTGAACACGGGGTGCACTGCCGNGACCGCTCATCACNGTGCGCCCTGCCATCACGAGTGTGGTGGAGCTNCCCCCATCCAGGTTCAGTGCNTCGGTGAGGCCAAGCTGNCTGGCGGCCAGAGCNGCTTCCACCAGCGTGGGGCCANTGCCGGTCTNGCCTCTCATCGTCAAAAGCCACTGNCCACCGCCNCCCTGCCCGACCAGCGTTCGAGGGGCTGACAGCCCCAGGAATCCNGGACTGAANCCCTCTCCGCGACCGTTCAGAACAACCTGNCCGCCTTGCATCAGCAGTGGNCCNCCCCCCAGCACGTTCGGCAGACCTGCCAGAGCNGAGTTCGAGCGAAGCACCACTTTCACCGAATCGCCNGTGGCGGCNGGAAGCGGAGCTCCACCCCTGGCCACCACCAGATCCGCTGATGGCGGAATGCTCACCCCTTGNTGCAGTGCNGCGCGGCTGTACTCCNCTTCCACTCTGCCGTTGCGGATCAGCAGCGCCTGCTCTTCACCGCTGAGGGCCCTGTACTGNGNTCCCCAGGCTCGTGTGTAACGNCTCAGGCCACGCTGCAGGTAGCCGCTGTTGAGGAATCCAAGNCCCCAGCGNCGGCCNCCGCTGACCTCCAGCACCTGATCGAGCCGCAGGCGACCGAACTGCAGTTTTCCGCTGCTTNCCCAGGCAATCACCCCNCGGTTNAGGATNGGTCCNGACAGCCAGACNCCATTGCGCCGCAATGCTCCCAGAGGCAGCTGTCTGATCCGNTTGAAGAAACCNCCGTTCACCGCGATCATGGCNCCAGCGGGCTGGGACAGCTGCGGCAGGAAGCGCANACCCTGCTGNCTGCCNNGCATNGCCAGGGGCTGCAGCTGNAGCCCGANANNCGANAGATTGCCCCCNGCNCGGAACACNTGAAGCGGTTTCACNCCAACGGTGATGCTNCGCTGATCCACCACGAGGCCACNNCGGAGCAGCGCTGCAATCTGNGGNTGGCTCAGCGGAAGNTTCNGGGGCCTCANNGCANCCCGCCGAGCNCCAGCCCGCCGAGCGGTGGGNACNCCGTCCAGAACGAGTCGCCAGGGCGTGTTCAGNCTCAGGCTNTTCACGCGNGTGGCCTGCCCAACAAGCCTCAGGCCATCAGGGCCTTGACGCGGGGCNAGACCCATCTGCTGGATCTGCCGTCGCTGNGANGNCGTCGTCTGCAGATTCAGCAGCAGATCGTTGTTGATCCTCTGNACAAAGACAGGGCCATTGAGATCCAGNACAAGTCGCGTGGCGGTGCTCCCCTTGCCCCGNCGNAGCTGCTTCACCTGAGGCCGGGGCAGGCTGAGCNGCAGCGACTNTCCCTGNGGGCGCATCNTCACACCCACGGAATCAAGCCAGTCGCTCACTTCGAGCCCGACTTCATCACCNAGGGTTCGCGTGGGGAGGCTGNNCAGGGCAACGCGCNTGCCGAACCACTCGAGATGGTCCTGTTGCCGGCGGAATCCCAGCCNTGCTTCAAGNAACTCAAGCGGCANCCACAACCGTTNAGGTGAGCCATCAGGCCTTCCCTCCCACTGCCAGCGGGTCTGGCTTGACCGACCGGCNGTCTCGATTCGGTCGCCACTGAGGGCGGCTGCCTGNCGCAGGACNGGCGGCGGCNCGGGCAGCTGGGCGNAGGGAANCATGCGTGGCTGTGCGGCTGAATGGCGCCTGCCTAGGATCNNNCTCTGAAACNGATTCTGCAGAGTTCGAGGCTGCAGGCCANGCNTCCGTCAGGTTGAGTTTTNAATGCCCGAAGCCGTCCCTTCCACTGCCTGGCCTTACNGCGACAGCGCCGCGCCNNANGCCGTTGCTGGTGAAAAGGATGCCTGTGGTGTNGGCTTNCTNGCNCANATCTCTGGAGAGGCGAGTCACTGGGTGCTGCAGCAGGCCCTGCGCGGGCTGGGTTGCATGGAGCACCGNGGCGGNTGTGGTGGTGANTCGGATTCCGGGGATGGNGCAGGGGTGCTCTGTGCGATTCCCTGGTCATACCTGCGAGCGGTCTGGCCCCAGGCGGCCGAGGCANACGGTCTCGGGATGATGTTTTTTCCGACCGATCCCGTGCGTCGNGAGGANGCGCGTCGGTTCTGTGAAGAGGAGGCGGAAAGCCTCGGCCTGGAGTCCACNGGCTGGCGAGTGGTNCCGGTGGANCCTTCNGTGCTTGGGCCGTTGGCCCTNGGCACGGCACCCGTCATTGANCAATGGGGAATCGGCGGCGGNCCGCNGGGTGATGCCTTTGAAGCACTGNTGTTCCGATTGCGTCGTCGTATCGGAGCCCGTGCACGGGAAGCCTGGGGATTTGAAGGGTCCCGGGATCTTTATGTGGCGTCCCTGAGCAGTCGCACCGTTGTTTACAAGGGCATGGTGCGCTCCGAGGTGCTGGCCCGTTTCTANGCCGANCTNCGTGACACCCGTTTNGAGGTGTGTTTCGCGGTTTANCACCGCCGCTTCAGCACCAANACNCTTCCCCGCTGGCCCCTGGCNCAGCCGATGCGNCTGCTGGGGCACAACGGCGANATCAANACNCTNCTGGGCAATCTCAACTGGGCGAAGGCTTCGGAAGCGAGTCTCGCCAGTGTGTGGGGTGAGGCCGCCGACGACCTCAATCCCGTGGTGAATCCCGCATTCAGTGATTCAGCCAATCTCGATGCCACGCTCGAGCTGATGGTCCGCAGCGGCCGCTCGATCACCGACAGCCTGATCACGCTGGTGCCCGAGGCGTTCCGCAACCAGCCGGAACTGGAGAGTCGGGAGGATGTGACAGCGATGTATGAGTTCAACGCCGGAATCCAGGAGCCCTGGGATGGTCCGGCACTGCTTGTTTTCGCCGATGGCAAGCGGGTGGGAGCAACCCTCGATCGCAATGGCCTGCGACCGGCTCGCTGGTGTGCCACCGCCGATGGCTTCGTGATCATGGGTTCCGAGACAGGGGTGGTGGATCTCGGGGGCAAGTCAGTGGTCAGGAAAGGGCGTCTCGGTCCTGGTCAGATGCTCGCGGTGGATATGGAAACCGCACGGATTTTCGACAACTGGTCGGTGAAGGAGGATGCCGCCTCCCGCTTCCCATACGCCGAGTGGCTGCAGCGGCATCGCCGCAACGTGGATCCGCAGCCCTGGACCCAGGAGCGTCAGATCGGAGAACTGGATCTGCTTCGGCTGCAGACAGCCATGGGCTTTACAGCGGAAGACTTCGATCTGGTGATCGAAGACATGGCTTCTCTTGGCAAGGAACCGACGTTCTGCATGGGGGATGACATCCCCCTGGCGGTGCTTTCAAGCAAGCCTCACCTGCTGTACGACTACTTCAAGCAGCGCTTCGCACAGGTCACCAATCCGCCGATCGATCCCCTGCGGGAGAAGTTGGTGATGAGCCTGGAGATGCACCTGGGTGAGCGGCGACCAGCCCTGAAGCCCCAAGCGGAGGCGGCGGCGGTCATCCATCTCGAAACACCTGTGCTGAACGAGGCTGAACTGGCGGCAATCGCCCAGCAGGGCATTCCCGTGAAGACACTCTCAACCCAGCTGGCGGTTGAATCCTGTGCAGCTGGCCTCAAGGCTGCCCTCGAGGCTCTCTGTGCCCTTGCCGAGCAGGCGGTCCGCGATGGTGCCCAGGTCCTGCTGCTGTCCGATCGGGTGGATGCAGACGGCAAGGCCGTCCCACTGACGGCGACCAGTGTGGCGATTCCGTCTTTGTTGTCCGTCGGTGCAGTGCATCACCATCTGCTCCGGCGGAAGCTGCGCCTGAAGTGCTCCCTGGTGGTGGATACCGCTCAGTGCTGGAGCACCCACCACGTGGCCTGCCTGATCGGCTACGGGGCCAGTGCCGTCTGCCCCTGGCTCACCTGGGAGACCACCCGCCACTGGCTCGAACACCCCAAAACGCAGAAGCGGATCGAGCAGGGCAAGCTTCCAGCTCTTGATGCCGACACCGTGCAGGCGAACGTGCGCGTGTCTCTGGAGAACGGCCTGCGCAAGATCCTCTCCAAGATCGGCATCTCGCTGCTGGCCAGCTATCACGGCGCTCAGATCTTTGAGGCGATCGGCCTCGGCGCTGATGTCATCGATATCGCCTTCACGGGAACCACAAGCCGTGTCGCCGGCATGACCCTGGTGGAGCTGGCCAGGGAAATGCTCTCCATGCACACCAAAGCTTTCCCTGAACTGAACCTCAGCAAGCTTGAGTTCATGGGCTTCGTTAAGTACAGGAGCGGCGCTGAATACCACCGCAACAATCCCGAATTATCGAAGGCACTGCACAAGGCGGTTGCCCAGGGGCCTGGATACGACCATTTCTCCACTTACAAGACACTGCTGGAGAACCGTCCGCTGATGGCGCTGCGGGATCTTCTCGAACTCAGGCTTGCGTCCTCGCCGATTCCCCTCGATCAGGTTGAAGGTGTCGAGAGTCTGTTCAGCCGCTTCTGCACCGGCGGAATGAGCCTTGGTGCTCTTTCAAGGGAAGCCCACGAAGTGCTGGCAGTGGCGATGAACCGCATCGGGGGCAAGAGCAACAGTGGTGAGGGCGGAGAGGATCCGGCTCGCTTCCAGGTGCTGAAGGATGTCGATGGCGACGGCCGTTCGGCTTCGTTCCCAAGCATCGGAGGGCTTCAGAACGGCGATACGGCCTGTTCGGCAATCAAGCAGATCGCCTCCGGTCGATTCGGAGTCACCGCCGAATATCTGCGCAGCGGACGGCAGCTTGAAATCAAGGTGGCACAGGGAGCAAAGCCCGGTGAAGGTGGTCAGTTGCCTGGCCCGAAGGTGGATGAATACATCGCAGGGCTCCGCAACAGCAAACCCGGGGTGTCCCTGATCTCGCCTCCGCCCCATCACGACATCTATTCCATTGAGGATCTGGCTCAGCTGATTCACGATCTGCATCAGGTGCATCCCGCTGCGCCCGTGAGTGTGAAGCTTGTGGCCGAGATCGGCATCGGCACGATCGCTGCAGGGGTGGCCAAGGCCAATGCCGATGTGATTCAGATCTCCGGCCATGACGGCGGCACCGGTGCTTCACCGCTGAGTTCGATCAAGCATGCCGGTGGTCCATGGGAGCTTGGGCTCACGGAGGTGCACCGTTCCCTGCTGGAGAACGGTCTGCGGGATCGGGTGCTGCTGCGGGCCGACGGCGGTCTCAAGACCGGCTGGGATGTGGTGATCGCTGCACTGCTCGGAGCGGAGGAATACGGCTTCGGTTCGGTGGCGATGATCGCCGAGGGCTGCGTCATGGCGCGGGTCTGTCACCTCAACACCTGCCCGGTCGGTGTGGCGACCCAGAGGGAGAACCTGCGGAAGCGCTTCACCGGTCTCCCCGAGCATGTTGTGAATTTCTTCTGGTATGTCGCCGAAGAGGTGCGCCAGCTGATGAGCCTTCTCGGGGTAGCCCGTCTGGAGGATCTGATCGGCCGCTCCGACCTTCTGCAGCCGCGCTCCGTGGAGCTCGTCAAAACCAGATGTGTCGATCTTTCAAGTCTGTTGGCGCCAATCAAGGGCGCCGAAGACCGCTCCTGGCTGACCCACAGCGCAGTGGCCCATGGCAACGGCGCAATCCTCGAAGATCAACTGCTGGCGGATGCCGAGCTGATGGTTGCCGTCAACAGCCATGCATCCGTCAGCCGCACCATCGAGATCATCAACACCGATCGCAGTGTCTGTGCCCGGCTGGCTGGAGAGATCGCACAGCGTCATGGCAATCGAGGTTTCAACGGGTCATTGCATCTGACCTTCCAGGGTGCCGCCGGCCAGAGTTTCGGAGCATTCCTGGTCAAGGGAATGGACGTTCGCCTGGAGGGAGAGGCCAATGATTACGTCGGGAAGGGGATGAACAGCGGTCGGATCACCCTGGTGCCTGCTGACGACTGCGAAAANCCNGGAGAACAGGNGATCCTNGGCAACACCTGCCTNTATGGAGCCNCGGGTGGNGAACTGTTCGCCCATGGCCGNGCCGGAGAGCGCTTCGGTGTCCGNAACAGCGGCGCNCGCACCGTNGTGGAAGGTGCCGGAGACCACTGTTGTGAATACATGACNGGTGGAGTGGTTGTGGTNCTCGGCAGCACCGGGCGCAACGTCGGTGCCGGCATGACCGGCGGAGTCACCTTCCTTCTGGATCCGGATGATTGCGTCATCCCACGGGTGAACCCGGAGATCGTCGAGGTCTGCCCGATCAGCACCGCCGAGCAGGAGTCCCTTCTCAAGTCGATGCTGGAATCTCATGTTCAGGCAACCGGCAGCGAAAAAGCAGCGCAGCTTCTCGAGAACTGGAGCAACGCCAAGCAGCAGTTCAAGCTGCTGATCCCGCCGAGCGAACGAGCCGCCATGGGTCTGGTGGATCGGGCTGCCGTTGCAGCCTGACTCCTTCAGCAGTCCCGGTGCCCTGGTTCATCAAACATGAGACGTTCACCTCCGAGACGCTGGGGCTCTCAGCGGAGCAAAGGGCTGTTCATCTGAATGCTCACCGTGAGTGGGTTGAGCAGGTGAGCAGGAGCGGACGTTTCATCCGCAGCGGTTATCTGGTCGATGGCAATCGGCGTCCCGGTGGAGGTGGTCTGCTGATGTTCGAGGCCGCCTCCTACGACGAAGCCCTGGCCTGGGTGCAACAGGACCCGATGATCCGTGCGGATCTGGTGGCCTGGACGCTTCAGGAATGGATTCCTGTCAGTGGGGAAGGTCTTCAGTGAACAGGGCTGATTCACCACCGTCCAAAGGCGAGTCCTAAAGCGACTCAGTCGTTCAGGTTCAGCGTGGATGCGTGGCCATCAGTCGCTGCACCTCTCCGGCGTGGTAACTGCTGCGGCTGAGTGGAGTGCTCACCACCTGCAGAAAGCCCAGCTCGTCTTCGCCGATGGATCTGTATTGGTCGAACTGTTCGGGCGTCACGAAGCGATCCACCTGCAGGTGTTTTGGCCCTGGAGACAGGTACTGCCCGATCGTGACGATATCCACCTTGTGGGCGCGGAGATCCTTCAGCACACCGATCACCTCCTCATCGGTTTCGCCCAGTCCCACCATCAGTCCTGATTTGCTGTAGGCCCTCGGCCAGCCGTCGCGCACCCGCTGCAGCAGCTCAAGTGAGCGTGGATAGATCCCCTGGGGGCGAGCGCGTTTGTACATCCGCTGAACTGTTTCGATGTTGTGGTTCAGCACATGGGGAGCCGCCTCCATCACGGTGGCCAGGGCCTCCCAGTTACCGCACAGATCAGGGATCAACAGTTCGATGGTGGTGAGAGGTGAACGCTGTTTCACCTGCTGAATGCAGGCGACGAACTGGGATGCGCCGCCATCGTTCAGGTCGTCGCGGTTCACGGAGGTGATCACCACATGCTTCAGACCCATGCGGGCGACGGCTTCACCCAGTCGCTCAGGTTCCGTTGGATCAAGGGCGCGCACGCTCCTGTCGAAGTCGATGTCGCAGTAAGGGCAGGCACGGGTGCAGCCCGGACCCATGATCAGAAAAGTGGCCGTTCCTCCTGCGAAGCACTCGCCGATGTTGGGGCAGCTGGCTTCCTGGCAGACCGTGTTCAGCTTCAGGTCGAGCAGAAGGTCTGAAATGGCGCCGATGCGTTCCCGTTGCGGTGCCTTGACGCGCAACCACTTGGGCTTGAGCAGGGCTTGCTTGCGCTCGTCTGACTTGCGCTCGCCTGAGTTGAGAACGGCTGACTTGAGCACGGCTGGATTCGCTCTCCTGTCAACCCTATAGCTCGCAAGGGATCACCCAGTTGATGCAACCTGATCTCCTAAGGTGCGTCTGGCGGGATGTAGCGCAGCTTGGTAGCGCACTTCGTTCGGGACGAAGGGGCCGCAGGTTCGAATCCTGTCATCCCGATTCGATCAGGCAATTAGCTTGTTATGGCAAAAAACGATTCGATCAAACTAAAGATTAAATCGACAAATCCAATAAAACTTATAAATATTGAGATTGAATATCAAGAAAGTCCAAATCATAGGAAGCAACGAATTTAATTATTAAGACGCGGCTCAAATCACTTACGCCCAGGACCTTGGCTTGCATCTCAGCATTAAAGGCTAAATTTTGCGATTTGGTTTAACCGCTGAAAGGAATCTAAATGCACAATTGGAGACATCAAAGTGACAATAAGAGTGACATTCAAGAAGCCAATATTA
>NYUU01000088.1 GCA_002684175.1 Synechococcus sp. CPC35 | reverse complement strand
TCTCACTGACCACGGATGCCCTGACCACTAAGGCTCTGACCACGGATGCCCTGAGCCCGGACGCCCCCACCTCAGGCACTCCGATCATGAAACGTCCGAATCGACTCAGAGATCGTCCCGGATCATGCTGAGCGCTTCCTGCTCCCGTTCAGGATCCAGGCTGCAATCCTCCAGGAGCAACGCTTGCAGACGTGGACTCACCTGCTGCACCAGAGGGTTGAGCAACACGGCCGGACTGATCCCCAGCTCCTGGAGACTGATCGCCAGCGCCCTGTCCGCCTGAACCTGCTGCAGTCGACCCGACTTCACAAGGCAGTTGCTTCCCGCATGAGCCATTGCTGAATAGGCACGAATGCTGCGGGCGAGAAGCACTGTTGCAACGCGCCGCTGCACCTCGGGAGGCAGTGGCGACTGCTCTGCAGCCATGGACCTGCAGCTGGTGAGAGCCAGGCTGAAAACGAGACAAGAGATGACGCGGCGGAGCCGCATGATGAAAATCCTGAAACCTGTTCAGTCAAGCCCGGGGAAGGACCGGGAGATGTCACTGCCGGTGAACTTCGCCACCCAGCCTTCGCTGTTGTTGAACCAGCGCAAAGCGCAGAACTGTGGAGCACTGCCCATATCGAACCAGTGTCGGGTTCCCGCAGGCACGCTGATCAGATCACCCCGTTCACAGCGGATGAGAAGCACCTCGGAGCCGATGTGCAGGCAGAACAGTGCCTGGCCCTCCACAAAGAAACGCACCTCATCCTCCGCATGGGTGTGCTCATCGAGAAACTTGCGACGCAAACACTCACGCTCAGGGTGATCCGGAGTCATCCGGATCGCGTCAACCGTTGCATATCCGCTGGCCCTCTGAACCCGCTCAATCTCATCGCGGTAAGCCCAGAGAATGCTGGCTTGATCAGCATTTTGATCCAGGTTCTTTTCCGCAGGCCAGCGCTCGAAGCCAATGCCTCGCCGGAACAGCTCAGTACCGATCTGTTCCGGATCGTCTGTACACACCAGCCGCTGGGGTGATGGCCCCCTGCCATCGGAGCTGACCGTCTCTGGAAAGATGCTGAGGCGACTCATCGTCCGGCTCCCGGGCCCAATGGCTGCTGACCATCCTCGATCCCACTGCAGCCGGTCTGCTCTCCCTCGTCGGCGTGGGCCCCGGCGACCCGAGTCTGCTCACACTGGCTGCAGTGGAAGCGATCAGACAGAGCCAGGTGGTGGCTTACCCGGTGGCGGCTCCTGGAGGCGAGAGCATGGCGGCCAGCATTGCTGCTGACTGGATCCGTGATGACCATCAGCGCCTGCCGCTGGTGTTCCCGATGGTCGAGGCGGCAGTTCCACGTCAGGAGGCGTGGATCGCGGCGTCCGGGGCTTTGCAGTCACTGGTGCAGTCCGGTCAACGGGTGGTGCTCCTCTGCGAAGGGGACAGCTCCCTCTATGCATCCTGCAGTTATGTGCTGCTGGCGATACGGAAGAACTGGCAGGACTGTCCTCTGAAGGTGATTCCAGGGATCAACTCTCTTTCGGCTGCAGCTGCAGCCGGCCAGTGGCCCCTGACCCTGCAAGAGGACCAACTGCTTCTGCGTCCTTGCCCGGAGGACGCAGACATCCTGACCAGGGAGCTGGATGAAGCCGCGGCCAACCAAAGGGTGCTGGCGCTGCTCAAGCTGGGAAAGCGCTGGCGCTGGGTGCGTGAGGTGCTGGACCAGCGAAACCTTCTGGAGAATGCCCTGTTCGCTGAACGGGTCGGCTGGACGGATCAGCGGATCAGCCCCGCCAGGGAAGTGGCAGCTGAGGTGCGCCCCTACTTTTCACTGCTGCTGATTCGACAGCAATGGCCCGATGTACTGCCCTGATGATCAGGCCAGAGCGCGGCTGCGTTCAGCTGCTGCCAGAACTGCTTCGATGAGAGCCGAGCGCACACCTGATTGCTCAAGTTTTCGGATTCCGGCGATCGTCGTGCCGGCAGGGGACGTCACCATGTCCTTGAGCTGACCGGGATGTAACGGGCGCTTATCCAGCAGCTCAGCCGTTCCGGCGAGGGTTCGATGGGCAAGGCGATGGGCCAGATCTCTCGGCAGGCCAGCAGCCACGGCGCCATCAGCCATCGCTTCTGTCATCAGAGCCACGAATGCCGGTCCTGAGGAGGTGAGAGCCAGAAAGGCATCGAGTTTCTCTTCGGGAAGTTCGAGCACCTCGCCCACATCCGCAAACAGTTGCACCACCTTCTGACGCTGATGATCGGAAACGCCTTCTCCCCATGCCAGGGCCGTCAGACCAGCTCCCACCAGGGCCGGTGTATTGGGGACAGCCCGGACGCAGAGATGGCCTGGGAAGAGCCGCTGCAGTCGCGTCAGGTTCACGCCAGCCAGTACGGAGATCAGCAGTGGTTTTCCGCTGATCATCGGTGCTGAGGCAGCAACAGCATCAAGCCGTTGCGGTTTGATCGCCAGCAACTGGATGGGCGCGTCCCAGACCCGTTCAGCACCGTCAGTGCCAGCCACAAAAATCTCAAGCCCTTCGGGATAATCCTCCCTTCGCTGCTGAATCGATGAGTGTGAGCCGACGGATGCAATGAGTTGATCCGGAGCGATGCGGCCACTTTCAAGCAGAGGCAGCACCAGGGCCTGAGCCATTCGGCCCAGACCGATCACACTGAACTCAAGCGGTACTGTCCTTCGGTCCTCGCCTGAATTCACAGAGCAGCTGCACCCCAGGCTGGAGATGGTGCTGTTGCCATTTCGGCAGCGTCCGTCAGATCGGCATCCCTGCTGACCACGGTGGGAGAAGACGTTTCCTCCTGACTGATGTTGTTNACGGTGACGCAACTGGGCGCGAACAGGAAAATGCTTTCNCCAACCCGCTCCTGATGGCCGTCGATNGCGAAGGTGCCACCAGCCACGAAATCAACNGCACGCTGAGCCTGGTCCGGTTCCATCATCGTGAGATTGAGGATGACGGTCTTGCGCTCACGNAGAGCCTGAATCGCCCGGGGCATTTCATCAAAGCTNCGNGGNTCCATCAGGTTNACTTCNCCGGCAGANGTGCTGATGCCCGGCATGCCAATCACNTTGGATCCNGGGAGGTCACCNCCAAGATCAAACGGATTGCTGTCACCGATGGTGGCGAGAGCACCACCNTCGGCCTGGGTGGCCCGCTGGTCCTGTTCCTGTTGCTCGTCGTCNTAGGCGAAATCNTCGAGCTCGCCGTCGAGATAGTCGTCACCTGCNACAACGGCACGGAGGCGGGAAATCAGCGACACCTTTGAAAACCTCTCGNATTGAGACNTGGTTTGAAAACCATGTACCTGGATACCGTTTCAGCCTGAATGGGGCAAGTCAGCCGATGGACTCCTTGAGCATCGGTCTTGGTCCGAACACGGCACTNCCGATCCNCANCCAGGTGCTGCCNNAGGCTGCCGCCTCAGNCCAGTCGCCGCTCATGCCCATCGAACACTCCACCANTCCGAGNTCATCAGCGAGTGCACGACAGNCNGAGAANAGNCNCCNGCGCTGGTCAGGNTTCANCCCCTGAGGGGCCATCGTCATCANCCCGNTGATCCGCAGCGANGGCAANCTGTTCANANCGTTCCAGTTCGCCTGCAGATCGTCCGAGGAGAACCCTCCCTTGCTGGGATCAGGNCGCAGCTTCATCTGCAGAAACACTTCAGGGCAGCNNTCTTCCTCCATGGCGATGCGNGANAGNCGTTGGGCCAGAACNAGGGAATCCACCGAATGGATCACCGAAAAAGCCTTCACCACGGCACGCNCTTTGTTGCTCTGCAGNCGTCCGATGAAATGCCANTGNAGATCNAGNTCAAGCAACTGTTTNTGCTTNGGCNTNGCNTCCTGNAGACGGCTCTCACCNAAGGCAANCTGCCCATGCANAGCAAGGGTTCGGATCGCTTCAGCCGGNTGNCCCTTGCTCACNGCCAGNAGNCGNGANGANGCNGGAAGTGTCCGACACAGAGNCTGCCANCGATCGACGAGTNNATCCTNCAANGGGCTCAGATGAATGTNTGATCAAAAAGCTGGCGCCATNTCTTCAGATCCTCCGAACCATTGCGGCGNCANCGATTGATNTGAACCTCTGCGTGGTGGCGGGCATCGCCNTAGGGAATCACTTCGAACAGAGCACCTCTCGGCTGNAGGGTGACAAGNAANAACATGCGCTGGGCNTAGAGNGTTGCNTAGACATCACGNCCCTCNCCCGCTGGAGCNACCCGGTAGAGCATCCCGAACGTGGGATGGTTGAGATAGCGCTCGGAAGCCATCCCTTCAGNTTTCTGNTACTGAGCACCGTAACGACCGCGCAGCCCCATCACCAGNATNAGGGCAATCAGCGCAAAGGAATTAATCAAGGTCGAGGAGGGNCTGGAAGACAGTCGAAAGCTTGANGGNCCNAGNANTTGCCCACCNCGGGCGACGAGAGCATCNGCNCCCTGTTCAGCCCTNAGAAGAATNTTGGCNAGAAGACGTTCTCCAACCGCCAGAACAAGNCCAAAGCTNGCTTTGAAGCCAAGNTTTCTCAGATTCACAGCTCGNCTNGCCAGGGNGCGGAGCAGATTCTGAAGTTCTTCCTGCACGAGCGGCAGGAANCTCAGGGCAAGCAANANCTGGAANCCAAGACGTTCCACAGGAATCCCGAACGGTCTCAATGGCGCCAGCCACCAGGTCAGCGCCCAGACGAGCTCNTCCGGCGGCGTGGTGAGCAGNACAAGGTTGACGCTGTGAATCACAGTGACGATCAACGTTGAGGTGCGCAGTCCAAGNAGGGCNGAGGCGCGATCCACCACCAGGGGGCCNATGCTGAGAGGCCCCAGTTGCAGCGGTCCCAGGCGCAGCAGGTCCCAGCTCAGGCCNTCGGTGGTTGCCCCCNNCAGTTCCAGTGGATCACGCAGCGCCAGAGCCGCCGGAGGGGNNACTGTGGGAAGCAGCATCGANAGCAGACCAACGAAAATCCCCAGCAGGATCAGAATCAGGAGNGANCGCCACCACTGACTCCGGGGNAATCCACTCAGAANTGTGACGACGAGCAGNCCNGACAGGAGACCCACTCTCCAGAGGGGGCCTGCAAGAACAGGTGTGACCAGAAAGACAAGTGACCAGGCCAGCTTCAGCCTTGGATCCATCCGACGCAGCCAGCCCTGNGAACCATCGACGTACTGTCCGATCGGAATCTGGCGCAACCAGTCCATGGCTCAGCTGTTGCGNGGCAGCTGACGGGCGATNTCCCTTTCGGCNGCACGNTGCTGCTTNCCNCGCCAGAACAANCTCACNGGAGAACCATCGAAACCAAGTCCTTCNCGGATCTGNCGTTCCACGTAGCGGCGGTAGGTGTCTCCGAACAGTTTNGGATCATTCACGAACAGGGTGAAGCTGGGCGGNCGACTGGCCACCTGGGTGCCGTAATANAGCTTTCCCTGGCGNCCNCCACGGGTGGTGGGAGGACTTCGCCAGCCAAGAGCCTCCTTCAGCACCTCATTCACCACNGANGTGGTCACCCGGCGACGGTGCTGCTCGACCGCCAGAGCAGCCAGAGCGAAAATGCTCTCCACCCGCTGNCCTGTCAGNGCGGAGGTGAACAGCATCGGAGCCCAGTCGAGAAAATAAAGNTTGGAACGCAACTCCNTCTCCACNGCAGGCATCGTGTGGCTGTCCTTCTCCACGGCATCCCACTTGTTGACGACCACAACACAGGCACGTCCCTCCTCCTCGATCCGNCCCGCCAGGCGCTGATCCTGCTCAGTGACACCATCCAGCGCATCGATCACCAAGACACAGACATCACTGCGCTCGATCGCCTTGAAACTGCGGTTGATTCCGAAGAACTCCGGTCCGTAATTCACGCTGCGACGGCGCCGGATTCCCGCGGTGTCCACCAGTCGCCAGGAGCGGTTTTCACGCACGATGCTGGTGTCAATCGTGTCCCTGGTCGTGCCGCGAATCGGACTCACGATCGCCCGCGTCTCGCCGCAGATGGCATTGAGAAGGCTGGATTTGCCGACATTGGGGCGCCCGATGATCGCCATCTGAATCGGTTCCTCCTCCTCACTCTCCTGATCCTTGGGAGGAAGAAATGAGAGCACATGATCGAGCAGCTCACCGGTGCCGGCCCCGTGGATAGCCGAGATCGGGTAGGGCTCACCGAGGCCCAGACGCCAGAACTCGGCGGCCATCGCCAGCCCCTGCTCCGGTGACTCGCATTTGTTCACGGCGAGGAGCACAGGGCAGCTGTGACCGCGAAGGAACGCGGCAATCGACTCATCCGCCGCTGTCATCCCCTGCTGACCATCAACGATCACCAGCGCAACACTGGCCTCTTCCAGGGCGAGCCCGGCCTGCTCTCGAATCTCAGGCAAAAACTCACTGTCATCGTCAAACACCAGACCACCGGTGTCGACAACCTTGAACTCGCGATCCCCCCAGTAACCATTCTGGTAGGTGCGATCGCGCGTCATACCCGGCTGATCGTGAACGATTGCCTCACGGCTGCGGCACAGACGATTCACCAACGTGGACTTGCCGACGTTGGGACGTCCGATGATCGCGACGACGGGACGCGCCACTGGGCGGGACTCCGATCAATTCCTGACCTTACAAAGCCGTGGAAACGGAGCTCACCCTTCAGGTGACCGTTCGATCCCCAGGATGACCCTGCAGCGGGTCCTCCGGGATGGGCAACTCCGGAGCGAGAGGGCCCTGCTCCGGCAATGGCTCCTTACGCTCAGCCAGCCAGGCCAGCATCCAGTTCACAGCGGTGGCCCGGCGCGTGCGGCGGGGGCAGAGATCTTCAATGCGGTAGCCGGCAAAGGCAAGCTGCTGCTTCAAAAGCTGCTTGTGGGGCTTGGGAATCGACCGGGTGAGATGCACTGAGGGAGGTCGCTCGGCGATCAGTTCGGGAGCTTCAGGGAAGGTGTTGGCCCAGTTGGCAGGGGTGCAGTCTCCAGCCCTCCAGCCTGGCCTGGCCGGAACGTACCCCAGTCGTTCCCAGATCCGTTCGCAGACAAAACGATCACTGCAGCGATCCTCCAGGATCTGCATCATCAGTGCGCGACTGAGGGGCCAGGGGGCATTCAAAGCCGGCATGGTCTGACCGACGTGGACGGAAAGCGGGTATGAGGCTGCCACGACAGGCGCCACAATCGAGGCAAAGCTGCACGGTGATGTTCTGATTCACAACCGCGCAAGGGCCATCGAACTTCCCGGGAGCGGCACTCCCCGGCAGCTTCACAGCCGAGTGCTGCAGTCTCCACTGGCGGGAGTGAGTGACAAGGTGTTCAGGCAGCTCGTGCGCCGCTGGGCGCCAGATGCTCTGCTATTCACCGAAATGGTGAATGCCACAAGTCTCGAACTGGGCCATGGACGGGGCAAGGTTGAAGAACTGGCTCAGGAGAGAGGACCGATTGGGGTTCAGCTCTTCGATCACCGTCCAGCGTCCATGGCCGATGCAGCCCGTCGTGCTGAGGCCGCCGGCGCTTTTCTGATCGACATCAACATGGGCTGCCCGGTGCGCAAGATCGCCCGCAAGGGAGGAGGATCCGGTCTGATCCGGGAACCGGAGCTGGCAACAAGGATTGTTGAGGCGGTTGCAAATGCCGTACGCCTGCCGGTGACTGTGAAGACCAGGCTCGGCTGGTGCGGCAGTGATGCCGATCCGGTCCTCTGGTGCCAGCAACTGGAGCGGGCCGGTGCCCAGATGCTGACCCTGCACGGTCGAACCCGCGAACAGGGGTTCAAGGGAGATGCGGACTGGAACGCCATCACCGCAGTGAGGCGGGCTCTGACGATTCCGGTGATCGCCAACGGCGACATCCACACTCCGGATGATGCCCTGCGCTGTCT
>NYUU01000087.1 GCA_002684175.1 Synechococcus sp. CPC35 | reverse complement strand
GAAGCGCTCAGCATGATCCGGGACGATCTCTGAGTCGACTCCATTCGATTCAGTCGTTTCAGTTTTCGGTATCGGAGTGCCTGAGGTGGGGGCGTCCGGGCTCAGGGCATCAGTGGTCAGAGCCTTAGTGGTCAGGGCATCTGTGGTCAGTGGGATGGCTGGTTTTTTTCTGCTGAAAAAATAAAAACCATCCATAAGGTTTGGGCGCCTTTTTTCTGCTTTATGGCTGTCCGTCCTGTGTTGGTGATGAACCTGTTGGCGTTCCTGGCGGCGCCTGTCACTGCTGCAGAGATGGATCTGGCATCTGCCTCCACCGGAGAATCCATTCTTGTGCTCGACCGGACAGCGCGGCAGCTCCCACGCACCGGCGATCCGATCTGGTCTCTCCGCCTCGAAACCCCCGACGGCCCCTCACGTCAGTTCGATGCCGTCTCCGGCAGGGCGCATCGTCAGACAGCGGATCGTCACCGCACAGGCACCCGTGCTCCCCTGCCGGTCGGGCAATACAGCCTCGGGCCAGTGGAACCACTGGGACCGAACGATCCTGCTGAGCTGGGTCCGATCTGGATCGGGATCGAACCTCTGTTTCCAACGGGACGTGGTCATCTGGGTATCCATCTTGATCCAAGTGCCAACCGGAATGGCAACAGCGGCACACTGGGTTGCGTCGGTCTGATTCGGCCCGCTGACATGCAGTTGCTGGCGACCCTCGTCGAGCGGCATAGCGTCCGCACCTTGTACGTACGAGATTGAATGTTCTCGAACTGGGGCTTCACCTGGGGCGGCTGGCTGGACAACCGAAGGGGTGAATGGTGGCTGGCGGCTCAGCTGGTTCTGATCACCGCCCACCTTCTGCCAGCCTGGCCCTCTCCAGCTTTCTGGGGGATCGCCAGTTGGCCTGTCCTGCTGTTCTGTGCAGGCCTTCTGCTTCTGGGTCTGGGACTGTTGATGGCGATTCAGTCTCTGATCTGCCTCGGCACCAGTCTTTCGCCGCTGCCAGCGCCGAAGCTCTTCGGCCATCTGGTTCAAAGCGGGGCCTACAGCCACTGCAGACACCCTCTCTATCGAGCCCTGCTGCTCTGTTCCCTTGGGGTGGTGATCGCAACGGGAAGCCTGCTTCATCTGGTGCTCCTCCTCAGCCTGGCGGCGGTGCTGCGCCGTAAGGCACGGTTCGAGGAACGCGGACTGCTTCACTCCCATCCGGAATACAGCCTCTATGTGGCCAGTACTCCAGCCATTGCTGCATTCGTTCCCGGCCTTGACTGGCGATGAACAGGGACTCGCGTCCCCTTCAGGCCGCCAGTGAGCCGCTTCTGAGCAGATTGACATATAGCTGTTCGATCGCGTCGATGTTCCGGCTCAGGGTGTAGCGCTCATGAACCCGTTGTCTGGCGTGTCGTCCCAGCTCCGCAGTGAGAACGGGTTGATCTCTGAGTACCGGCAGCAGTGTGCGCAGCTGCGTCGTCACGCCCTGGGTGCTCATCACGATGCCGGCTCCGTTGTTGAGGACTTCACCATCGGCACCTGCATCGGTGGCCACGCAGGCTGTGCCGCTGGCCATCGCTTCCAGCAAAGCCAGGGAGAGACCCTCCACGAGGCTGGGCAGAATGAACACTTCGGCACACTGCAGAAGTGCCACTCGGGTTTCGAGATCCGCTTCGTATCCCCACCAGATCACATCCGTGCCGGTAGCTGCGTTTTCAAGGGTGGAGCGCAATGGCCCGTCCCCCACGATGACGAGCTGACAGCCCTGAGGTGACACCATCCGCCAGGCCTGCAGAAGCGCCTCGACATTTTTTTCGGTGGCGATCCGACCCATGTAGAGGAAGACCCGACGTTCGCCCAGTTGCCGGCGAACTCTCTGCAGTTTCAAGGAGTTGTCTGTCGGCTGGGCCGGCTTCCAGAGCTCTGTGTCGACGCCGTTTGGAATCACCACAAGCCGTTCTGCAGGAACCCCGAGACGCACCAGCAGATCGGCCTGGAGTTGTGAGAAAACAATCACCCGGTCGTAACGGGCCAGGGCAGGGGCATAGAGCTGATAACTGAATTGCTGTGTTCCAGCTGTCAGATTTCGCAGGCTTGCGTCAAACGGGGGGTGAAAGGTGGCGATCAGCGGAACACCAAGTTGCTGACAGAGATCAGGCAGACGGAAATCAAGCGGTGAGAGGGTCAGACTGGCGTGGACAAGATCCGGACGGATGCGCTCCAGGGATTCACGAAGCTCTCTCTGCGCTCGTGGCGAAGGAATCGTGTAAACCTGCGACTTGATCAGGTACGGAAGGCTGACTTCGGGATCGTTTGCGAGCAGCGAGGTTGAACTGCTTTCCGGACTCCGGGGATTGTCGAAGTGAATGAAATGCGTCTGATGTCCCCGCGATCGCAAGGCCTCCGTGGTGCTAAGGCCGTAGGAGACATTCCCGCAGAACGGTGACTTCTTACCTAGCCAGGCGATTTGCGCCAACCGTGGGGACACTCTGAGGCGAACCGGAAAATTAGCAGCGCTTCCACGGTCTCTCCAGCAATGCGGCAATAGCGGCGAGAACGGCGAGCAGAATCAGGACCGGTTCAAGGCCAATGCTGCTGACCAGAGTGCCCGCCAGCACTAGAGGCAGGCTCAGAGCGATGTTGATCAGATTGTTCTGGAGGCCGAACACTCGCCCGCGTTCTCCTTCCGGTGTGTCTTCCTGAAGTGTTGTCTGTGCAGGGATTGCCACCAGAGCGGCGCCGATGCCCAGAACGGTGCAGAGCATCAGCGTGATCACAAGCCTTCCCTGAAGCTGTCCCAGCAGCACCAGACAGAAAGTGATCGCCGCCAGGCCAGCTGCTCCCAGGTGATGGCGGCTGATGTGGTGTCCGATCTGAGCTGTGATGACTGCGCCCAGAGCCATGCCCAGCCCGCTCATGGCCAGCAGAGTTCCAAAGCCGGTTGGCCCCAGACTGCTGATCGACCCTGCCAGGCTGATGGCCAGCACGTACATCGCAGCGAGCAGGCTGTAGAGCAGTACAAGGTTGCGCATGGCCCTGCGGACGCTGGGACGCTTCACCAGCACCTGCAGTCCTTCTCTGATCTCATGGGCGATGCCGATATTGCGCTTCTCCTGAAGCGTTTCCTTCATCCGGATCGTGCTCAGACTGAGCGCTGCCATGCCGTAGCAGAAGGGAAGCAGCAGAAACTCCCCGCCGGTGAGCCCCAGGCTGAGAAAGGTCTTGCTGAGCAGCTTCAGGATCGGCTGCCCCAGAGCGAAGCCGATGATGGTTGCGGCCATGCTTGTGGCCTGATAAAGCGAGTTCGCAGCCAGCAGAAGCTGGGGTGGAACCAGCAGTGGGATCGCGGCCTGCTCGGCAGGAGCGAAGAACTGGGTAAGCACTGATTCCAGAAACGTCATCAGCATCAGGGCCCAGTACCCCCAGCTCAGGCCGAGGAACAGTGGCCCCGGAAGTAGGCAGAAGGGGGCTGCAAGCACCAGAAGCGCTCGCATGGCGTTGGAGGCCACCATGACCCGGCGTTTTGGCCAGCGATCTGCCCAGACACCGGCAAGCAGCCCCAGCAGAATCGCGGGAACTGTGTTGGCCACATAGATGCCTGTGGCCAGAAGCGTGATCCGCTCCGATCGGGTTTCGATATCCATGCGGATGGCAGAGGCCACCTCCGCCAGGGCGCCGTTGCTCTGAGGGTCATTGCTCACCCAGTACTGGGCGATCAGGAACACCATCAGAACGATGTAGAACTTGTCGGCGAGTTGCGAAAAGATCTGTCCGATCCACAGTCGCCGGAAGTCATCCAGCTGGATCACCGCCTGTAAACCACGGCGTCCATCGTCTGCTGCGCTGGACTGAGTTCCCGTCAACGGTTCGAGGCATTGCGGCCATGATGCCCCAAGTCAGGCATCGTCACGCTCTGCTTCAGCATCGTGAGGGCACGGCTGCGGCGGTTGAGGCGGGCCCTCATCCAGAGGTCGATCAGGCCGAGAAGGCGCAGCCAGACCGTTTGAGGCCCCATTAGTCCGCCATCACGTCGTCTTGGTAGATCAGGTCTGGTGAGCCGTTGAAGCAGCGCCAGTTCGGAGGGGTTGAGGGTCATGGCCGCGCCGGGCTGGCTGTCGATCGCGAAGCCGTCCTCAGGCAGGAGACTGCAGCGCCAGCTCCACTGGCCCAGGGGAGGCTCGAGGGGGACACCGCTGAGGCAGCAGCTCTGGAGGGGGAGGCCATATCCGCCGAGGGTGAGCAGATGAATGCAGGCCTGCACCGCGCCTGCCAGTACAAGATCTGCATCATCGCCGTGCAGTTCCAGGCGTTCCAGATGCAGAAGCAGTGTGCTGAGCAAGCCTTCCACAGGATCATCGGCTGCGATCTGCAGACAGAGTTCGCAGAAAGCCTGAGCGGCCGAGAGCGTCTCCAGGCGTTGCCCAAGCCTTGAGAAGCTGCGCAGCACTCGCAGCTGACGAACCCTTGCCAGTCCGCTGCGGCCTCCCACCTGGAGCTCCATCAGCGTCAGCGGAGCCGTGGCAGCCAGGCTGCTTTTCGGTCGCCTGGCCCCCGGCACCGCGAGCCGTGTCACTCCCTCGGCATCGCTGAGCAGGCTCAGCAGGCGATCGTGTTCGCCCAGAGGTCCCACCTTGAGGGCCAGGCCCTCCAAACGTCGTTCTCCCATTCAGGCTGCAGGCCGACGCAGGGACTGCAGCAATTGCGGCGCACTGCTGGTTCCCAGCAGATCGGCTCCAGCTTCGATCAGATCCAGCATCAGTTCGATGTTGTGAACACCGCCAGCTGCCTTGATTCCGCAACGGTTGCGACACAGGACGCGAAGCTGCTTCACCTGGTCTGGATGGCAGGCAGGCCCGAATCCGTTACCGGTCTGGAGTGCAATGGCCCCCGCATCGATCGAGGCTTCCACGGCCAGGGCCAGCTGGTCTTCGCTGAGCCTTGCCATGTCGAGGATCACCCGTAAGGGAAGTCCCAGATCGCAGAGCGCCGCAAGCTCCCCCGCGAAGGCACCGGAGTCACCGTTGACCAGTGCATGAAAATCAGGCACGGCATCGAGCTCCTGGGCTCCGCGTGAGGCGGCCCATTCCGCTTCAGCCAGTTTCAGTTCCGCCGGAATGGCTCCGAAGGGAAATCCGATGGCTGCAATCAGTTGAGGCCCACCGTCCTCACTGCCTCCCAGCCGATCTCTCAGAATCGGTATCTGCAGGGGGGTCGTACAGATTCCGCGCACTCCCTCCTGACGGCCGAAGTCACAGAGCTCAAGCAGCTGGTTGTCGGTCATCAGTGGATCGAGGATGGCCTGATCCAGTCGTGGAGGAAGGTCGGGTAGGTCCCTGGTGGAATCAGCCATCAGCAGCGCAGAAGATCACTCCCGGGCCTGGATCACGCCATAACCGCCATGGTTGCGCCGGTAGATCACCTGCAGTTCGCCGCTGGCACGATCCCGGAATATGTAGAAGTCGTGGTCGATCAGGTCCAGCTGATGGCGAGCATCCTCCAGCTCCATCGGCGGCATGGCGAAATACTTGCGCCGCACGCCAGGGTCCGGCAGCTCCGCCTGGCGCTCTGCGAGAAGTGAACCATCCAACTGACTGTCATCACTGATGGTGTCGGTGCCGGGTGTGACGCTGGCACTGTGGCCATGGCTGTGGTGGTGGTCGCTGTGCCGCTCCTTCCAGCGCCGCAGCTGACGCGCCAGTTTCCCGGCGGCCAGATCGATGCTGGCGTAGAGGTTTTCACTGCGTTCCTGTGCCCTTATCACGGTCCCGTTGGCAAACACCGTCACTTCGGCGGTCTGCTGGGGGACACGGGGATTGCGGGCCACCGAAAGGTGAACGTCGGCCTCTCTGACGGAATCGCTGAAGTGGGCAGTGGCCCGCTCAAGCTTCGTCTGGGTGTAATCCCGAAGGGCCGGCGTCACCTCGAGGTTGCGACCATGGATCAGCAACTTCATGCCTTGTTCCTGTGCCGGTTGATATCGGCAAGTTAGAGACGCCGCTGGATTCGGCCCACCCCGTTCGAGCAAATCTTTTCCAGCCATTGGCTCCGGTGCCGTTTGAGCAGGCTTGGAAAGCTCAACGTGACTGGCAGACACGTCTGCTGAAGGATCCGCACGCTCCTGAAGCTGTTTGGTTTCTGCAACATCCAGCCTGTTTCACCCTTGGCCGCGGTGCCAGCAGTGATCACCTCCGCTTCGATCCCGCCTCCCCTCCACTGCCACTGCATCGCATTGATCGCGGTGGGGAAGTGACCCACCATCTCCCTGGACAGCTGGTGGTCTACCCGGTGCTTGATCTGAGCCGGCGCAATCCAGACCTGCACTGGTATCTGCGTCAGCTGGAGCAGGTGATGATCGAGGTGCTTGCGAAACTGGGACTGCAGGCAGAGCGCCTGCCGGGGCTGACAGGTCTCTGGCTGGAAAACCGCAAGGTCGGGGCGATCGGCGTCGGCTGTCGCCGCTGGATCACGCAACATGGGCTTTCGCTGAATGTCGACTGCGATCTGTCCGGCTTCAGCCTGATCACGCCCTGTGGTCTTGAGGGACTGACCGTGGGACGACTGACCGAGTGGATCCCCGGGCTCACGGTGGGACAGGTTCAGCCGCTGCTGGTGGAAGCCCTCGCACTCCATTTTGATCTGGTCTGGATCACGCAGGCGTGATAGGCCTGAGCGCATTGACGCAACCCCTCGGATGACGGCCAGCTGGACTCCGACCGCCCTTGAGCAGACGGCCCTGCGGCGCCATCGCCATGTCCAGGCTCTGGAACGGGTGGATGCGATCTGGCCCTGGCTGGCGGATCATCACGGCGGAGTGATGGCCCTGGATGCGCCCCACGCAGCTCATCCGGAACGTTGCAGTTTCGGGGAACTCGCCGACCTCATCGCAGCAGCAGCAGCTGCCTTCCGCTGTCAGGGTCTGAGGGAGGGGGATGTAGTGGCTCTGTTCGCTGAGAACAGCCCTCGCTGGCTGGTGGCGGACCAGGGACTGATGCGGGCCGGGGCCGCTGATGCCGTCCGTGGCGCATCAGCGCCGGTGGAGGAGCTGCGATACATCCTCAGCGATTGCAGTGCGGCTGCCCTGGTGATTCAGAACGCCGCTCTCTGGCACTCCCTGGATCTCTCCGTCCAGCAGCGGGCTGGCCTCCGTTTTGTTCTGCAGCTTGAGGGTGAACCTGCCGAGGGTGTGATGGGTTGGGAGGCTTTCCTGCGATCAGGAGCCGCTGAGGCTGAGGTCCACTCCCAGGGTGGGCGGGACTCCGTGGCAACGGTGCTGTACACCTCCGGCACGACTGGCCAGCCCAAGGGTGTTCCACTCACCCATGGCAACCTGCTGCACCAGATGCGTTCGCTGGCCTGCGTTGCCCATCCGGAGCCTGGTTCCCCGGTGCTGAGTGTGCTGCCGATCTGGCATGCCTACGAGCGCAGTGCCAGTTATTACTTCCTCTCCTGCGGCTGCTCACAGACCTACACAACAATCAAACAGCTGAAGAAGGATCTGCCTCGGGTGCGGCCGATCGCCATGGCGACGGTCCCCCGGCTCTGGGAGGCGGTGCAGGCCGGTTTCGAGGACGTGCTGAAAACTTTCCCGAGCTCGCGGCAGAGACTGCTGCGCTGGGCTCTGGCCAACAGTGCGGCGCAGCGGAATGCCATCCGCCGGGTGAGGAACCTGCTGCTGGAGCCAGTGTCACTGTCCGGTCGCATCACAGCGGTTCTGGAGGCAGTGCTGCGCTGGCCTCCCCATGCGCTTGCCGCGGGATTGATCTGGCCCAAGCTGCGCCGTCAGCTCAGTGGAGGACGGCTGGCCTATCCGATCAGCGGAGGGGGAGCCATTGCACCCCACATCGATGCTTTTTTCGAGGCGGTGGGGATCGAGCTGCTGGTGGGTTACGGCCTCACGGAAACCAGTCCTGTGGTGAGCTGCCGCCGCCCTTGGCGCAATATTCGTGGCAGCTCAGGCCTGCCGATGCCGGACACCGAGTTCCGCATCGTTGAGCCTGAAACCGGCTCACAGCTCGGCTTTCGTCAGCGGGGGCGGGTGCTGGTGCGCGGCCCCCAGGTGATGCACGGTTATCTCGGGAAACCGGATGCCAGTGCCAGGGTGCTTGATGCTGACGGCTGGTTCGACACCGGTGATCTCGGCATGGTCCTGCCGGATGGTTCCGTAGCGCTCACCGGTCGGGCCAAGGACACGATTGTGCTGAGCAGCGGTGAAAACATCGAGCCTGGCCCGCTGGAGGAGGCTCTGGTTGCCAGCCCTTTGATCGAACAGGTGATGCTGGTGGGTCAGGACGAACGGCAGCTGGGAGCCCTGATCGTTCCCAGGCCTGAGGTGATCATGTCTTGGGCCCGGTCCCAGGGACACACCCCAGCGGCAGACCTGGGCGGTCAGCCCGGAGACCCGGCTCTGCTCAAGCTGCTGATGCGCGAATGCAACACCCTCCTGCGGCAGCGCACCGGTTCCCGAGGCGATGAAAGGCTTGCTGGAGTGGCGCTCGTCGATCCGTTCAGCATTGAGAACGGTTTGCTTACCCAGACGCTCAAGCAGCGACGGGACCGGATCACGACGCGAGATCAGCGTCTGATCGATGCCCTTTACGGAAGGTGAATCCTGACAATGAGCTTCGGGACGGTTCTCCGGTGATTGACCTCAGCGGTGAGTGCTGACACCCTTTCATCGTCATTATTAATTCCATGTCCGACGGCACTTCCCTGACGATCAAGCGCCCGATCACCGTGCGTGCCGTTGTGACTCCAACGTGGAAGGAGGAGGCTGAGCGCGAGATCAGCAATGGCATCGCCACGGCTGATCAACAACTGGCCCAGTTGGAGCAGGAAGGTCAGGAGGTGGTCGAGCAGGTGCGCCGTCAGAGCGCCAACCCCCTCGATCCAAGAGTTCAGGAGCAGGTGGCTCAGATTCAGCAGCAAGTGGCCTCCAAGCGGGCCGAGATCGAGGAACAGAAGCGAAACCTGCTTCAGCAACAGGCCCAGGTCCGTGATCTGGAGATGGATCAGATCGTTGAGCAGGGCCAGCTGGAGAGCACCTGCGAACTGAAGGTCGGCGACAATCTGGTGCAGAAGATGCAGGTTGCGATCGTTGTTCGCGACGGCGTTGTCCAGTCCATCGAGGAATCCTGATCTGGTTCATTCAGCCGGCTCGTAAAGTCGGTTGATATGCCCGCCCGGAGACGGATTTGGCGACCACGGACATCTTCATGCCTGCCCTCAGCTCCACGATGACGGAGGGCAAGATCGTGGAATGGCTGAAGCAGCCTGGCGACAAGGTTGGTCGTGGCGAGTCGGTGCTGGTGGTTGAGTCCGATAAGGCGGACATGGACGTGGAGTCTTTTCAGGACGGCTATCTGGCCGCGGTGCTGATGCCGGCAGGCAGCACTGCTCCTGTGGGTGAAACCATCGGTCTGATCGTTGAGACAGAGGCCGAGATCGCCGATGTTCAGGCTCAGTCACCGGCCGCTGCTGCGGCTCCATCAGCCCCAGCAGCGCCTGCCGAGACCGTTGCGGCTCCAGCTCCCGTACCCGCTCCAGCACCGGTACCCACACCGGCTGCGGTGGTGTCACCACCAGCACCTGCACCAGTACCAGCACCCGCAGCCCCGGTGGCGGTTCAGCCGGCGGTTCAGCCTCCTCGGAACGACGGTCGCATCGTCGCCAGCCCCCGTGCGAAAAAGCTGGCGTCCCAGATGGGCGTGGATCTGGCAGCTGTCCGCGGCAGCGGTCCCCACGGCCGAATCCAGGCCGAGGATGTCGAGCAGGCAAGCGGCCAGCCGATTTCGGTGCCTCGTGTGGCGGAAGGGTCAGCCCCTGCAGCCTCTTCAGCCGTGACTGCAGCATCTCCATCAGCTGCCTCGCCTGCGGCCCCGGCCGGCAACAGCTTCGGCAGACCAGGTGACACCGTTGCCTTCAACACCCTGCAGGGAGCGGTGAACCGCAACATGGAAGCCAGCCTGGCGGTGCCCTGTTTCCGTGTCGGCTACACGATCACCACCGACAAGTTGGATGCTTTTTATAAACAGGTGAAATCCAAGGGCGTCACGATGACGGCGCTGCTCGCCAAGGCGGTGGCCGTGACCCTGGTCCGCCATCCCCAGGTGAATGCCGCCACCACTGCTGCAGGAATGGTTTATCCGGCCGATGTGAATGTGGCCGTGGCCGTGGCGATGGAGGACGGCGGCTTGATCACCCCGGTGCTGCGCGGAGCCGATCGCACTGATCTGTATGAGATGTCGCGACAGTGGNNGGATCTGGTNAAGCGNTCNCGCAGCAAACAGCTGCAGCCNGAGGAATACAGCACCGGCACCTTCACNCTCTCCAACCTGGGCATGTTCGGNGTGGANCGCTTCGATGCGATCCTGCCGCCGGGNACNGGAGCGATTCTGGCNGTNGCAGCTTCCCGNCCCACNGTTGTGGCNGGGAAGGATGGNTCGATCGCGGTGAANCGGCAGATGCAGGTGAACCTCACTGCNGATCACCGGGTGATCTACGGCGCCGATGGNGCCGCCTTCCTCAAGGATCTGGCNGAGTTGATCGAAACCCGCCCGGAGAGCCTGGCNCTCTGATCTGATCTGATCTGGCTTGCNCTTGGCGGGGCTTGAATCACNCTGGAAAGGGTGGTTGAAGCATCGTGTCCTTNCTTCAGAAGCTCATCGGNGGCCCNTTGGCNCGTGAGCGGGCCGAAGACGAATGTCTTCCCAATGCCCAGGCANTGCCGATNNTGTCCTCCGATGCCCTGTCGTCGGTGGCCTATGCCACGGAGGCCTCCCTCGGAGTTCTGATTCTCGCNGGCAGTTCCAGCCTGGAGCTTTCGCTGCCGATCACNCTCGCCATCGTGGTGCTGATCGNNATCGTGGTGCTCTCNTACCGCCAGGCGATCGATGCNTATCCCGATGGTGGCGGCTCCTATGTNGTCGCCCGCGACAATCTCGGCGCCAATGTCGGCCTGATTGCGGCCGCGGCTCTGCTGATCGACTACACCCTGACGGCGGCCGTGAGTCTGATGGCCGGCACCCAGGCGCTGTCTTCGCTGATTCCTGCTGTCCTGCCCCATGAGACCTCCTGCGCGNTGCTGNTCCTGGCNCTGGTGGGCTGGGCCAACCTGCGCGGACTGAAGGAAGCCGGCCGGCTGTTNGCNCTGCCGACCTANTTCTTCGTGGTGATGCTCNCTCTGCTGACGGTCGCTGGACTGGCAGACCTCTNGCTGAGCCATGGCTTCAGCCCGGATCNACCGNAACAGGTGAAAGCCCTGGAACCCCTGGGCTGGTTNCTGATNCTNCGGGCNTTCAGNTCNGGNTGNTCNGCGATGACGGGAATNGAGTCCATNGCCAACGGNGTCAAGGTNTTCCGNGCNCCGGCNCCGCGGAANGCCCGCCGAACCCTNGTNGTCATGGGNNCAATGCTGTCCCTGATGGTGNTGTCTGTTTCAGGGTTGGCCTACGTCTACGGCATCGTTCCCAGGGACCACATCACCGTGCTGGCNCAGATCGGCAGCAGGGTGTTCGGCTCGGGCAGCGCTCTGCTCTGGATGCTGCAGATCTCCACCCTGCTGATCCTGATCCTGGCCGCGAACACTGCNTTCACAGGTTTTCCCAGGCTGGCGGCGATGNTGGCNGATGATTCCTGTCTGCCCAAGCANATGAGCTGGGTCGGAGACCGGCTGGTGTTTCAGAACGGAATCGCCGTGCTGGTGTNCGTTACTGCCGTGATCGTGGTGATCTGTCAGGGGGANACCACGGTGGCNGTGAATCTCTATGCCCTCGGCGTGTTCACGGCCTTCACCCTGTCCCAGATGGGCCTGGTGCGGCGCTGGTCGCGTTTGCGCTCACCCGGCTGGCAGGGACGCATGGCGATGAATGCCATCGGTGCAGCCACGACCTTTGTCGTTCTGATCGTGATCGTGGTCAGCAAGTTCGAGGAGGGTGCCTGGACGGTNGTGCTGGCGATTCCNCTGCTGGTGGCNGGTCTGGCATCGATCAGGCGCCGCTATCGNNACGTTTATCAAGCGATCACGCCNGCCCCCGGTCAACCACCTCTGGCCCTGCAGACGAGTTGCCATGGGCTCAACCATCACTGCATCGTCTGGATGGGGGCNATGCTCCAGCCAGCTCTNGATGCGCTGGACTACGCCTGTCGGCTGTCGGACTCCGTTACNGCAGTTCATGTGCTGCGTGACGGNGAGGATCCGGAGCTGATCCGTCAGCAATGGGCTCGTCTGATTGCCGAGGATGNATCTGCTGATCTNCGGCTTGCCTGTCTGAAAAGTCCGTTCAGNTCCCTGATCGACCCGTTCNNTTCCTANGTCGCCGAACAGGAACGCAGCAGGCCNNANCAGACCATCACGGTGGTGATGCCCGTTGTGGTGCCGAGGGACTGGTTTGATGCTCTTCTGCTCAACCAGGGGGCGATNCATCTCTTCCAGGCCCTGGCNTCCAGACGCAATCACAACTTCGCTGTCGTTCGCTACTACGTGAAGCCGGGCGCCGAATTCTGAGCTGTCGAATCCCACAATGACGGATTGATCCGACCCGGGCTGGCCCATTGGCTGTTTCCCCTGATCCTCGTGATCTTCAGCTCAGCAGCTACGACTACAGGCTGCCCCCGGAGCGGATCGCTCAGGCTCCGGTCGAGCCGCGCCACAGCGCCAGGCTGCTGATGGTGCCGCCCTGCGGTGGCGAGGAGTCCCACACGCGACATGGGGTGGTCTGGGATCTTCTGGAGCAGCTGCATGCCGGCGACCTGCTCGTGGTGAACGACACGCGGGTGCTCAAGGCCCGTCTCCGGGTTCGTCGCTCAGGCGGTGGCCTGTCGGAACTGCTGGTGCTCGAGCCGAGGGGTGGTGGAAGCTGGCTGTGTCTGGCCCGCCCGGCCAAACGGATGCGTCCCGGTGATCGGCTCACGATCGATGGCACCTCAATCACCCTTGCGGTGCTTGCGGAGGATGCCCCCAGCGGCGGACGGCTGGTGCAGTTTCCGCAGGACTGCTGCGATGCGGAACGGATTGAGTCATTGCTGAATCAATGCGGTGAAGTCCCGCTGCCTCCCTACATCGAGCGCCATGACCCGGCTGATGCGGAGCGTTATCAGACGCGGTACGCCACACGGCCCGGTGCCGTTGCCGCACCCACCGCCGGGCTGCACTTCAGCGACGCGCTGCTCTCGGCTTTGGCTCAGAAAGGGGTGCGTCTGGCAACAATCACCCTGCATGTGGGCCTCGGCACTTTCCGGCCTGTGGAGACCGAGGACCTGCGCCAGCTGGAGCTCCACAGCGAATGGATCGACGTGAGTCCGGAAGTGGTGGAAGCCGTGAATACCTGCAGGGGCAGGGTGATCGCGGTTGGAACCACGAGTGTGCGCGCCCTGGAGGGAGCGGCTCAGATCGGCGATGGGGTTTTGAAACCGTTCACCGGTCCGGTGAACCTGGTGATCAAGCCCGGGTACCGCTTTCGGGTTGTAGACGGACTGCTCACCAATTTCCATCTTCCGAAAAGCTCGCTGCTGTTGCTGGTGAGCGCTCTGATCGGACGGTCGACGTTGCTTGAGCTCTATGGCGATGCCGTCGACCTGGAGTACCGCTTCTTCTCCTATGGCGATGCCATGTGGATCAGTCCCGAAGCAGTGGCTCCAGAGGCCCGCCCTTGGCAGCGGATGAGCTCAGCTCCTGAACCTTGCTAAAGCAGGACTACACAGAAACGATTGGAGTTTCGAGGTGCTGCAGCTCAGAGGTCAGTTTGGACGATCTTTTCTCGATCGCTATCGCCTTCTTCGTGCTGTTTTGATTGGTTTTCTGGTGAGTTTTCCCCTTGCCTGGCTGTTGTCTCCGAGGGAGGCGATTTCCCTGGGGATGTTGGTTTCGCTGGGATTGGATGCCTGGTTGATCTGTCGTGAATCCTGGCGGATAAATGCTGATCAGACCCGGGAATTTTTCACTCAGTTTGAGGAGCGATCTGCCTATCTGATTGAGCGAACCGTAGCTTTGAATTTTATCGGCTTTGGTGTGATCAGTCTTTGCCTCAGTGACCTTGGCGCTCGAGTCTCTGTGCTTCCACACGATCTGCGGGTGGTGATTTACTTTTTTTCTGTTTTGCTGATCTGGCTGGCATTGCACCATGGTTTTGCCTTCCATTACGCCGGAATGCACTTCTCGAAAATGTCAGATATGTGCGGTAAAGGATCTGAAGCTATTTTCGAATTCCCCGGAGAATCTGAGCCTGTTTTTTTTGACTTTCTCTATGTTGCCTACACTGTCGGTATGACTTTTGAAAT
>NYUU01000086.1 GCA_002684175.1 Synechococcus sp. CPC35 | reverse complement strand
TTTCGGTCAATCCACTCACCATTTTCCATGACCTCGTTCTTCCTTCCGACGATTACGTTGTTTGCTTTATCGTTAACACACACACGAGAAAGGACTAGCTCTTTCCCCTTCATTTGCTTCGAGAATCTCCTTACGAGACTGGGATTTACGAAATCACAACTCCCTTGACCCATAAAGTAACCATAGGTCTGATAAGCATCATCTCTGGATAATGATTCATGGACATCACCAGATTGCCGCCAGCCAATACATGCTTCCTCCGCTTTTAACAGCGAGGAATAGACCCTCGGTTTAGCGAGCGAAGTTTGATAAATGACTTTGCCAATCACTGGAATTAAAATACCAAGGGATAAAAACAAAATAAACGCCTTCACTTTTGTGGAACTCCAGTCCAACTTATTGAAAAAATCACCCATCACTGGCGCCTTCAGATGTCATAGGCATTATAAGATATCAGCTCGCAATGTCCTAAATTCGCTTTTCACAACATAGGTCACAAACCAACTAAATAAATACTTTTCCAGAGAAGAGACCCAAGACGTTTCCCAGATTCAGAATCTCTTTTTGGCTTAAACGAACCAAAGAAATTGGACGCATAAAGGAAGGATTGTCGCCCTCTATTCTCAATAGAATCTCACTGAGCAATACATTGAAAACGAATTAAAAGCAAAATTATATCTTTCAGCCAATTCAACCTGATTACAAGAACAACCAAATCCGGCTTGATTACACTTTATTCCGACGTAACGCATTTGTTTCAAAGCTCCTTAAGACAAGAAATGCTTCAGCCACTCAAGCTTCTTCAGCGGTTGAAACAATAAGGGCCAATCCCAGTGCGTCCATGCGAAATCCTGTCCTGATGCTGGTCACCCTCACCGGTCTTCTTCTACCTGCCACTCCGGCTCTTGTACACGAGCACAAGGGGGCGCAGTCGGTGACCCCCACAAACGAACAACGCCCGCCTCTCCCCGATACACCCTCCATCACCAGAAAGGTGAGCTTGGAATCCCTGGGAAGCCTCGATCTTTCCAGGGAAGACGGAGCACTGAACGAACGAATGCTGCGCACTCGGCGCATCACGATCGCCCCCGGCGGATCGGTGGCCTGGCATCAGCATCAGCAGCGACCTGGCGTCGCCTATCTGATCAAGGGGTCTCTGACAGAGGTTCGCGACGAAGGATCAGGGCCCCGCTCAATTCAGCGCAATGCCGGAGAAGCCGTTTTCGAATCATCCGGCGTACTCCACGGCTGGAGGAATGACTCAGACCAACCGGCCACGGCAGTGGTGATCGATCTCGTTCCACAGGCTCAACCCTGACAGCCTCTTCTGGAATTCACAGACTGAGCAGAGGAAAATTGGAATACTTTTCAGGGAAAATTCCTGTTTCTGGGAAGCCCCACTGGATCAAAGCATGTTGCAAGCCGAAAAGAATCGACCACAGCAACTGCAACCATTTCAGATCTACAATCGGACACGTCTGTTGAACGCAATAAAAAAACCACTAGCTCTCAATCCACACAAAGCAGAAGCTTGAAGTCAAGCGTTATAGTTCTAAAAATTTCGTCTTCGATGGAACAATTAACAACTCAGGATTACGAAGTTGCCATGGAGACAATGGCATTTGCGATGCGCTACCTGAAAAAGCTAAAGGAGTCAGGCGAGGGGAAATTCACCAACGAAGAGATCCAAGAGAAGATATTAAAATACGATACTTTAAAACATAAGCTACAGGCAATACTGAAAGATTCTCCAAAAAACTAACATTTAGATGTCAAAGCTGATTCCATACGCTCTAACATAAGCTTCATTTGACGCCAGCCGCTGACATTATCCATACATCGACCCCTCACCAAAACGATAAATTAGCTTTCTTTCGCGCAACCTTTGCAGTCTTCCAACTTTAAAGACTCAGAGCAAGACAGGCCGTCTATACCTGACCCTGTGTTCCTTCGACACGCTGAAGCTCGCGTGGGGCCGTGGCTTGAAGCAAGGATCTGCCAACTCATCAAGCTGAATCGCCCCGAAGACGCAGGCGCATTATTCAGAGAATTCGAAACCCCTGAGAAAGGCTTTTAACCAGCGACCTTGTGACCGANAATGATCGCATCAATGNCTTTCATCCCATTGGGNTGCGTCTNTTAACAGCAGTTATTAACATNGAAAAAAAGAATAGAGGCCATACCCGAAGATCAAATTATGCCCCGAGAAAGAACAGNGGTGAGCAGCAGAATCAATCAAACAACAGATTAACAATCTGAAAAAGTGAAAGCAATTGACATGCCAACAAGCAATAAATTATTGACAAAGTTTCTGAAAATAAGTTAGGTCACACAATTTCTCCCCTCGTTCAATGCTGCCATTCATAAGATTACCCCAGGGAACAATCCAATGCTTTGGGTTCACATCAGCAAGGGCATCATATGCATTCGGATTAGGCAAAACAATAATGGAACGATCTTCAAGATTTAGATTCTTCTTCAGCCAAGGCGTGAATATACTCTCCTCAAGCAGACGCTGATAAGAACCATCTGCAATAGCCCGTTCAAACCCAATTCGAATGGCATCCGCCAGAGCTTGCTGGTCAGAGCCAACATAGAAAAAACCAGCAAACGGGTAGGCAATCAGCAAGTGAGGATCAATAACAGTCTGCGTAGTCGTACTCCGAACCTCTTGATATTCTTCCTCTAGCTCTGCGATCCCTCTCGGGTATAACTGAACACGACGATTATCAACCAGACGGAAAAGATCTTCCGTTCTAGCCGTATAGGTTTGCAAGCCTGAAGTATCAAAAATCTCTACATCACTCCAACCCAGCCCTTGAAGCAACAGGATGGAGCGCAAGTCTGCAACATCATCAACAGTTTTCAACAAGGGCACGTCATATCGGTTCGACCAGCCGACACGAAGCCCCAGAATTCCACCTGTAATTGGAATGGGAACTGACCGCAGTCGTCGATTCAATTCCTTCCCCGCACCATAAACACCCACCGTGATCCGAAGCGGATTTCGACTCGGATCATCACCACCATGAACAAGGGCCGAGACCGCTTCATCCTGCGGCTGCATCTCAGCACTGAGACCCAGAACATAGGAACTGCCGCTGCGCTCAAGGGCAAGCTTCAGCAATCTGTAATTGAAGGCATTTTCGTCCTCTCCAGTGCGACGATCGAGCACCGCTGCAAGCACGCCGGAAGGTAGATCTTCAACCTCTACCGGAGTGAGGATATAACTGTCATTAATTTTGAGACGACGTTCCGTCAAACGAGGCTGGATGAGTAGAGATCCAAACAGCAACGTCACGATGGTGATGGCTGCTGTAAGCAACGTCCAAAGACCCGATGGTTGCTGACTCGTTGATGCCATGGGATTCAAGCGAATCAAGGAATGATTAAAGCTGTTGCAAGAAGGGTGATTCCGACATAACTGGGAAGCAGCATAATTCGAAGCAGCCGGGAGAAACGCTGGTTATATAAACTGAGATGGTTATCAATTAATTCATCAGCAGCCACAACATAGAGAATACCGAGAAAGATAATCAACTGAAGATTACCAATAAAACCGGTCATGGCCGAAACAGGTAATTTTTCAGCAATAAACACATAATTACCTCCAGCAGAGACAACCGCTGCCAGGATCAGATCATCACGGCTATGTGTGATCAGCAAACTCATGCAGCAGAGAGCAACCGCCAACATATAACCAAGGAAATCAGGAGCAACAAACAGAAGGCTTCTCCTCTGAATCGGCAGATCGACGGAAATAGTGGGCTGACGGCGAATCACGACACCTGCAACAGGTTCACGTCCGAGATCACTCATCAGGCTGATGCTTGAGGCATAGACGCTCGGTTCCTTCAGGGTCCAACCTGGTAGCAGTAATCCTGGAGTGACAACAACGCCCTCCCGAGCGGTCACATCCAGATTCACCTGCTGCAACGGATCGTCCAGACCGATCTGCACGTGGAGGATTTGATCATCGAAGGGATAACGCTGAAGTCGCCATCGCTTCACAACCTCGGAGCGCACCCGATACAGGCTCCAGTTTCCGGTCGGAATCGACCTGCGACTGACCCGTTCAAAACGCTGAATATCACCGTCATAAATTCCGTTGAGAATTCTGAGGTCATCGCTGGGATTCAGCGGTGGATCTCCATCCCATTCCGTCCAGAGCAGCATCTCTACGGAAAAACGATCATCGATCAGATCGATGCTGCTGATGTTGGTGATGTAAGCCCCAACCCTCAGCTCCGGCAGCTGAGGGGGACGAACGTCCCCTTTTTGTTGCCCCCAGTCGATCGGAGCCACCTCTGTCGGGTTTGAAGTGGCAGGCGCATGGGAGCCGGATTGGANCTCCGATCAGCAGTACAAGGCCGATCGTCGCGAGTGCGNAGGCAATCAGCTTCCGGATCTTNCTTGGCGCGACAGGCACGACCTTCGCAGTCTGTCCACAGNCCCCACCATGACAAAAACNACTCACCTCAACCACANCTCAGCGTCAGTCGATCTGATGCAGAGACCAGNTGACCCCCTGTTCTGTNANGGTTGAAGGCCCCATCAAACGTCTCTCCGGAGGTCAATGGAAAGCCCCTAGACATCATCCAGCGGGGAAGCTTTTCATCGGCAAGACATTTCATCAGCAAAACATTACATCAGCAAAACATTTCCCTAGAAAAATATTTTTTTGGAAAAAATTTTTAACTGGGAAGAGATCAAATCAGAGCCCCGTGCACCCCCTAATCGTCGCCTGCAGATCTTTCAAAGCACTTGCACCGCGTCCCTCCCCCAGTTGCTGCATGATCAGATCTGCCTGAAGGCCCAGCAAAAGGGTCTGGCAAGGGAACGCTTCCCGGGAAGAAGCACTCCGCTGCAGTGTCTCCGCCATCACAAGCGCACGCTGGCAGTCGGGAAGAACGAACGCTCGAAGGCACTGAGCTGAAATGGACTGAAGCGATCTCAGGTCACCCGAGCGTGCCGGAGGGTTGAAGGCAAGCACAGAGACGGAAAACAGAACTGTGACAGAACTCTTGACCAGGAAAACTGACAACCGCGTGCTGAGAGAATGGAATCATTCAAAAATGTATGACCGACATGTACACCGATTGGTCTGCGATTCCAATCCTGCTGTTCACCACCGTTCCGTTGCTTGCCGTTGTCGGTGCTGCAACCGTGTTCGTTCTCCAGAACAAGGAACGCACTCCACTGAACTGACAGTTCAGGCCTTGGTTCCATTCAGCACTCTGAGCTGATCAAGAAGAACATCAGCTGGTGGATGAAGCTGGGGCTTTTGAGAAGGAAGAGCTTGACCTACCGGCTGCATTTCAGCCAGATCCCCTTGGCCCAGGCAGGCAAGACAGGTTCGGAAGCGTTGGTTGGATACACGCTGCATACCGCTGCCCCCACAAATTCCGCAGGTGAGCATGGAATCGATGAACTGAGTTGAAACTCAGTGTGCAACAGATGAACCCTGCTGATCCCAAAGTCATTCTTAAGAACAAAGTGATTGAAAAACCTTGGGATCGATCTCGAGCAGCAGCTCCGAAGCCGACAATCGGGAACCTGCGGGCACGAGACTCAACCGCGATGCCATTTCACCGATCACATCAGCAGCTTCAAGACCGTTCGTCCTGAGGGGTTCAAGTCCAGCGCTGGCAATCCGCTTGGAGAGTTTGCGACCTGCTTGATCGCGGAGCAGTGGCCCATGGTGAAAGCGTGGCGACTCCTGGCCCAGGGCATCAAAAATGCTGAGCTGCGAAGGAAGAGAATCCAGCAGATCGCTGCCTCGCACAACATCGGTGATTCCAAGGCAGATCTCATCGATCACGGTGGCGAAGTGATATGCCGTGATGCGATCGGAACGACGCACCAAAACATCGCCACTGTTCCGCGGATCGTTGCAGGGGACCTTCAACCTCCAGGCAGGGAAACGTTCCCGCTCTAAACCCCAGTGGCCCGCTGCATCGCGACAGTGGCCCGGATAGACCATGTGTCCAGCAAGCTGACGACGGGTGCAACGACAGGCAAACAAGGCTCCGCATCGACGCAACCAGTTGAGCCAGGCGTCGTAAACGCCGGTCCTTGCACTTTGAAGCACACAGGGTTCATCCCAGTCCAGGCCCAGCCATCGCAAATCACTCTGAATGCGCTCAATGGCTCCGGGCCTGTTGCGCGGACAATCCAGATCATCAATGCGCAGAATCCACTGTCCGCCGGCGAGTCGCGCCTGCAACCAGGACAGCAGAGCTGTTTGAAGGTTTCCGAGATGAAGAGCTCCCGTGGGAGAAGGGGCATAACGGCCCCGGTATGAAACCGAAACACGAAGCCGTTGACCCCGAATTAAGTGCTCAAGCAAATGATCGGGACATTGCTGCGAACCGGGCGGCACATAGCTTTGCCCGGTTGCGGTCCGGCGTGTTGGCAGTCAGCCCTGAACACGGTCCTTGAACATTTTGCCCGCCGTAAAAGCAGGAACGCGCTTGGCGGGAATCGCAATCTTTTCACCGGTCTTGGGGTTCAGACCCTGACGGGCAGAACGCTCACGAGGCTCAAAGGAACCAAAACCAAGAATGGAAACCTTCTTTCCTTCCACAACGGAATCAATGATGGTGTCGATCGCCGCGTCAACGACCATCGAAACATCGGTTTTGGTGAGCTCAGTACGAGCTGCCACCAGATTCACCAGATCAGCTTTGTTCATGAAAGGAAGGAAATCGGAAGGCGGAGAGGGGGGCGATTCGGAGTGAAAAACCTCCTTTGCCTTACCCAAGCGGCCTAATCGTATGGAGACAAACGGGGAGCTGCAAGCGAAAAGTCCCGTGCCGCAATGCTTTAGCTGAGCGAAGGAGGCGGGGTCCAGCCGGAATAAGGGACGAGCAACTCACCTTTCAGGGCACCGAGAGCTGCCCCAGAAGCCAGTTCTGGACTGGTTTCCGGCGGAATCCAATCGCGCAGTCTCGAGACGCTGGCGAGCTGTCGAAACCAGTGAAAGGTCCGGGCCTGTCGGATCGTTCCAAGACAACCTGGCCCCAGAGGCGTCAGCAAACGACCGCAGAAAAGGACATTGGCAGGAGGCGGAGCCAGAAGAACACAACTGCCTGGAGTGGGCCCGGGGGTCCAGAGCAGCTGCAGACCACTGAGGGTGGTGAATGCCTCAGCGAAGGTGTCCAGTAACTGGAGGTTCGGCAACAGGTAAGCCTCCTGCTCCTGAACGAGCACAGGCCAGCGGAGCGCTTCCTGCAAACGTCTGAGACGGCCGTGCCCTTCTCGACTTGTCAGCACAATCCTTGGGGTTCGATCACCTGCCGCACGGTTCAGAAACACCAGGGTCGCTTCAGTGACCGGCGGACAATCGATCAGAACAGGCTCAGGATCCACATCGAGCCACCAGGCGGTACCGCCATTGCAATCACGGTTCGGGGGGAAGATCCACAGATCGTGGCGCAATCGCTTCGGCTCACGACCGGGCTCGAGTGTTGGGGTCAAGTTGATGACGTTCAACCACGGGCAGGGCCATTAGTTTGATTCCAGATGCCTTCATGGCCATGAGCGGCATTCACCCGGGCAATCCGTGGCCACTTGGCAGCACGGTCACAGCGAAAGGGGTTAATTTTTCACTGGCAGCACCGGACGCCGATCGTGTCGAACTCGTGCTCTTTTCAGCAGCAGATGCCCGCACCCCTGATCGGGTGATTGAACTACAGGAACGGCGACATCGCTCCGGCGACTACTGGCATGTTGAGGTTGAAGGATTACAGCAGGGGAGCTGTTATGGATATCGCGTCTTTGGATCTTTGGCACCAGGAGGCCATGGATTCAGGCCCTCAAAAATTTTGCTGGATCCTGCCGCGAGAGCGATCAGCGGTTGGGATGTTTATGACAGACGATTGGCAACCGGGCCTTCCCCAAACACTCAGGCATGCCTCAAATCTGTCGTCAGTGAAAGAAATCTTTTTAATTTCGAAGCTCACCCCAGGCCAAAACACAGCTGGCAAAACACAGTTATTTATGAATTACATGTTGGCGGCTTCACAAAGAGAGAAGATTCAGGGATAGAGGATTCAATCAAAGGAACATACCTGGGATTGATCAATAAAATTCCTTATCTTAAGCAACTGGGAATCACAACAATTGAACTGCTTCCAATCTTCAGTTTTGATCCAGCTGATGCTCCCCCGGGACGGGACAATGTCTGGGGATACAGTCCACTGAACTGGTTTACTCCGCATCATGAATATTGCTGCAGCCAGGATCCTTTGCAGGCAAGAAATGAGTTCAAAACAATGGTTGCCGCATGCCATGACGCCAACATAGAAGTAATTGTTGACGTTGTTTATAATCACACAACAGAAGGGAATCGCGACGGGCCTACCCTGAGCTGGAGAGGATGTGGAGACAAACTTTATTACCACCAAGACGATGAAGGAAACTATCTTGATGTCAGCGGATGTGGCAACTCCATTGCTGCGAATCAACCGATCAGTTCACAACTGATTATTGAATCCATGCGCTGCTGGGCGCTGGAATTGGGTGTGGATG
>NYUU01000085.1 GCA_002684175.1 Synechococcus sp. CPC35 | reverse complement strand
TCGGATCCCCGTTGGGACGCCCTCAAACAGCTGCGGACATCAGATCCCGAACAGCCATGAGCAGTGCGACATGGAGCAATCAACTCGATCTGCTGGTGAGGGCCAGAACTCCACTGATCTGGATCCGCAGCAGTGAGGAGTCAAGGGTGGAGGCCCTGCTCGATCAGGCAGCCAATCGGCTGCAGAGGAGGGTTGCCTGCTGGAACTTCATCGACGGGTTGAGCGGGGTTCTCAATGCCGAAGGGCTGGGAAGTCGACAACCGATGGCGGTGCTGCAGTGGCTTCAGCAGCTCGACACGGCCAGTCCAACCCTGCTCCTGGCCAAGGATTTCCATCGATTCTGTGACGATCCCGGCGTAGCGAGGATGCTCAGGAATCTTGAAGGATCACTGCGACGCACCCCCCACAATCTCGTGCTCTGCTGCGGCCAGTGGACACCACCGGGAGAGCTGGAAGAGGCACTGACTCTTCTGGATCTGCCGCTTCCTGATCCGGAGGATCTCCGCCAACTGATCAGCAGCATCAGCAAAAGCAGCGGTCATCCGCTCGATCATCGGGTTCTGGACGCACTGACCATGGCCTGCAGCGGTCTCAGTGAAATGCGTGTCAGACAGGTGGCCGCCCGCGCACTGGCAAGGCGTGGAAAGCTCGGAGAAGAGGACCTGACAGAAGTGCTGGAGGAAAAACGTCAGACCATCGCCAGGAGTGAAGTGCTCGAGTTCTGCTCCACGGAAGCCGGTACAGAGGCGATCGGCGGTCTTGATGTGCTGAAGAGTTGGATGGATCAGCGCCACCGGGCGTTCTCGGAAGAGGCTCGCCGCTTCGGCTTGCCTGTTCCCAGGGGGGTGCTTCTGGTCGGTCCGCAGGGAACGGGCAAATCCCTCACGGCAAAAGCGATCGCAGGCAATTGGTCAATGCCGCTGCTTCGACTTGATGTGGGTCGATTGTTTGCGGGTCTCGTTGGAGCCAGTGAAGCCCGCACCCGAGACATGATTCAGCGGGCCGAGGCCATGTCACCTTGTGTGCTCTGGATCGATGAGATTGACAAGGGATTCGGAGGCGATGGGCGCAGCGATGGTGGAACGAGCCAGCGGGTGCTGGCGAATGTGCTCACCTGGATGGCCGAGAAACGATCTCCGGTGTTCGTCGTGGCCACGGCCAACGGTGTGGAGCAACTCCCTCCGGAATTGCTGCGAAAGGGGCGTTTTGACGAGATTTTTCTGCTTGACCTTCCCAGCACGACGGAACGCCTGAGCATCCTCAACCTGCATCTTCAACAGCGTCGCCCCGGCCTGAATCTGCCTCTCGAGACAGTTGTGAGCCGAAGCGGAGGCTTTTCTGGTGCCGAGCTTGAGCAGACGGTGATCGAAGCGATGCACCTTGCTTTCGCAGAAAACCGTGAACTGAGCGAAACCGATCTGATCCGGGCTGCCTCGCAGCTCATTCCTCTCTCCCGCACTGCCAGCGAATCCCTGGAACGGCTCAAGCAATGGGCTTCTGCGGGCAGAGCGCGTCCTGCCTCTGTTGCCGTAGGTAACGAAGCCTGACGCGGCGTAACAAAGCAGACGATTAAGGAACACAGACTTCACAGCACTCCCTACGGTCCATGAAATCGCCAGTCCAACGTGGAGCGCCATAACGACCTGACCACTCAGCTCTGTGTCGCCTGCCTGGGTGCAGGAGTGATCACAACAGTCGCCGTTGCACAGGGTCAGAACCCATTGACCGCCTTGGGAATCACTGTTTTTTCAGCTGTTGCAGCCGTGATGGTTGGCCAGGTGCTCTGAAGCGACTGCCATAGGCTGCCGGCGCTGTCGCAGGCTGAACCGTGATCGATCAACGTCTCGTCCGAGACAACCCTGTTGCAATTGCCCGGCAGATCGGGCGAAGGGGCCACGCCGTTGATCTAACAAAACTCCAGGTAATTCTCCAGCAGCATCGGCAGCTTGAGGAAGAGCGAAGCACCCTTCAAGCGCAGGGCAATCGCATCGGGAAGGAGGTGGGGCTGAAGATCAAGGACGGAGCAGATCCTGGGGGGACAGAGATTGTTTCTCTGCGAGATGAAGGCAATTTCATCAAAAAAAAGGTTTCTGTTCTGGAAAATGAGGAAAAAATCCTCACATCACAGATCCGGGAGCAACTACTCACCTACCCAAATCCGCCTTCAGAGAAATGCCCTGATGGCAGCAGCGAAGTCGACAATGTCGAACTGCGGAGCTGGGGAACCCTGCGTCAGGAGCAAGGCCTCGAGGAGCACTGGCAGATCGCTGAACGCTTGAATCTCTTCGACACCGAACGTTCCGTCCGCATCGCCCAGAGCCGCTTCATCACCCTTATGGGACAAGGCGCTCGCCTGGAGAGAGCCCTGATCAATTTCATGCTGGATCAGCACACGGCCAAGGGCTATCGGGAGGTGTTGCCCCCTGTTCTGGTCAACACCGCAAGCCTGACTGGTTCGGGACAGTTACCGAAATTCGCCGAAGAAAGCTTTCGTTGTGCCGATGACGATCTATGGCTGACACCCACCGCAGAAGTACCTCTGACTTCGCTGCATCGTGATGAGATCATTCCAGCCGATCAGCTGCCGCTGCGCTATGTGGCGTACAGCCCCTGCTTCCGACGGGAGGCAGGCAGTTACGGCAGAGACACTCGGGGACTGATCCGCCTTCATCAGTTCAACAAGGTGGAGCTGTACTGGTTCGTGCATCCGGATCAATCCGAGGGCAGCCATGAGCAGATCACCGCCGATGCAGAGGCGATCCTGCAAGCCCTCGAACTCCCTTACAGAGTTCTGGATCTCTGCACAGCAGATATCGGCTTCTCAGCTCAACGCACGTTTGACCTTGAGGTCTGGCTTCCAGGGGCAGGCGCTTATCGGGAGATCTCCAGCTGCAGCATCTGCGGAGATTTCCAGGCCAGGCGATCCTCCATCCGCACCAAAAAGGACAAGAACACACAACTGGTCCACACACTCAATGGAAGCGGCCTTGCAGTTGGCAGAACAATGGCTGCTCTTCTGGAAACCGGCCAGCAGGCGGATGGAAGCGTTCTTCTGCCCAAAGCACTGGTTCCTTACGTCGGCTGCGATCGCTTACAGCCAGAATGACCAGCCCTGAGCGGATGGCTGTATGAATGTCTTTGCAGCCCTCCTCGTGCTTGAACTGCTGATCGTCGTCCATGAGGCCGGTCACTTTCTCGCTGCCACGCTTCAGGGAATCCGCGTCAGTGGTTTTTCGATCGGTTTCGGCCCGGCTCTGATCAAACGCCAGCGCCATGGCGTGACCTATGCCCTGCGGGTCCTTCCCCTTGGGGGGTTCGTCGCCTTCCCGGATGTTGAAAACGACACCACCATTGATGCCTCAGACCCAGACCTGCTGAGGAACCGCCCCATCCCCCAGCAGGCCCTTGTCACAGCGGCAGGAGTGCTTGCCAATTTTGCTCTTGCTCTGCTGGTTTTGTTCGGCCAGGCGGCGATCTCTGGTGTGCCGGCAGCTCCGGCGCCCGGGGTGCTCGTGGCAATGGTGCAACCCGGAGGTGCCGCTGAACAGGCTGGACTTCGATCCGGAGATCGCATCCTGTCCATTGATGCCGTCGCACTGGAGGCAGGACAGCCCGGCGTTGCATCCATGGTGCGCACCGTTCAGGCATCTCCGAACAAAACTCTCACCCTGGAACGACTTGATCGGAACGAACGTCAGTCGATCAGCCTTCGCCCCGCTGATCAACAGGGCCAGGGAAGGATCGGTGCTCAGCTGCAGGCAAACATCACAGGTGAAAACAGGCCGGTGAAGGGACCAGGGGAACTTCTGAACACGACCGGCGATCAGTTCAACATTCTTTTGAACCAGACGATCAGGGGTTACACGGGACTGATCACGAATTTCAGTGCAACGGCCGAACAGGTCAGCGGGCCGGTGAAAATTGTCGAAATGGGAGCTCAGCTCAGCCAGCAGGGAGGGAGCGGACTTGTGCTGTTCACAGCCCTGATCTCAATCAACCTGGGAGTGCTGAATTCGCTGCCGATTCCGCTTCTCGATGGATGGCAGTTACTGCTGCTGATGATCCAGGCTCTGTTTGGCCGCCCGGTCCCTGAACGTCTTCAGATGGTTTTCGTGCAGTCAGGTTTTCTTCTGCTGATGGCTCTCACCCTGGTGCTGATCGTTCGTGACACGACGCAGCTGCCCCTGGTCCAGCAGCTGATCTCACGCTGAGGCATTCAGGCCTGCCATGTAAGCTGGCTTGATATTCAGCCGGTGATTTCAGCTGCATGGCCAAGAAGTCGATGATTGCTCGTGATGTGAAGCGCAAAAAGATTGTTGAGCGTTACGCAGCCAAGCGCGGAGCACTAATGGCGGCCTTCCATGCAGCCGGTGATCCGATGGATCGACTCGAGATTCATCGCAAGATTCAGGCATTGCCTCGTAACAGTGCTCGGAATCGTGTCAGGAACCGTTGCTGGGCCACGGGCAAGCCCAGGGGCGTTTACAGGGATTTCGGGCTGTGCCGCAACCAGCTTCGTGATCGTGCCCACAAGGGTGAACTTCCTGGTGTTGTGAAATCAAGCTGGTGAATCGTTCTGAACAGGTCCGTGATTCATGGGGAGGTCTGGGCCTCCCCTTTCTTGTGGATCGCAACCGTGAAGTGTCAAACTACCGATTGACAAAAGGACATAAACCGTCGTGCAAGGACAAACCCAGTCGATCTCGTTTGATGGACGCGAGATTCGACTGACCACCGGACGCTTCGCCCCTCAAGCAGGGGGATCCGTTCTTGTCGAGTGTGGAGACACAGCTGTTCTCGTCACTGCCACCCGCTCCGGCGGACGCGAAGGGATCGACTTTCTTCCGCTGATCTGTGACTACGAGGAACGCCTTTACGCAGCAGGGCGAATTCCAGGCAGCTACCCGCGTCGTGAAGGACGTCCACCGGAACGCGCAACGCTCACTGCACGCCTGATCGACAGGCCGATGAGACCACTCTTCCCGGGGTGGATGCGCGATGACCTTCAGGTTGTCGCCACATGCCTGTCGCTCGATGAGCGAGTCCCTGCTGATGTTCTTGCGGTCACCGGAGCCTCCATCGCAACCCTGCTCGCAGGCATTCCCTTCAACGGACCGATGGCAGCCGTCAGGGTTGGATTNCTTGGTGATGATTTCGTTCTGAATCCCAGCTACCGCGAAATNGAACGCGGCGACCTGGATCTTGTTGTNGCNGGCACACCNGATGGTGTTGTCATGGTCGAAGCCGGTGCGAATCAGCTGCCGGAACAGGATGTGATCGAGGCAATCGACTTCGGCTACGAAGCCATCTGNGAGTTGATCAAAGCCCAGGAAAACCTGTTGAAGGACCTTGGNATTGAGCAGGTGAAACCCGATGCCCCGGAAGCGGACAACACGGTTCCCGCTTANCTCGAGAAAAAGTGCACCAAAGCGATCAGCGGAGTGCTCAGCAAGTTCGAACAGAGCAAGGANGAGCGCGATANAGGCCTTGAAACCGTGAAGACNGAAGCGGCTGANGCAATNGCCAAACTCAAGGATGACGATCCGGTTCGTCTGGCCCTGGCAGGANATTCAAAATTACTCGGCAACAGNTTCAAGGCACTGACCAAGAANCTGATGCGNCAGCAGATNCTCAAGGATGGCAAGCGTGTCGANGGACGCGCCCTCGATGAGGTGCGCACCATCAGTGCCCTGGCGGGTGTNNTGCCCAGACGGGTGCANGGNTCNGGCCTGTTCCAGCGNGGCCTGACGCAGGTNCTCTCAACGGCAACGCTTGGCACTCCCAGCGATGCNCAGGANATGGATGACNTNCATCCNAANACTGAAAAGCTTTATCTGCATCACTACAACTTNCCTCCCTACTCAGTNGGCGAGACCCGNCCGATGCGCTCNCCCGGGCGTCGCGANATNGGCCATGGAGCTCTGGCAGAACGGGCGATCNTTCCCGTANTGCCGGCCAANGACACCTTCCCTTATGTCGTGCGTGTCGTGAGNGAGGTGCTCAGCTCCAANGGATCAACATCNATGGGTTCAGTCTGTGGCAGCACTCTGTCGCTGATGGATGCCGGNGTNCCGCTNAAAGCGCCTGTGAGCGGTGCNGCGATGGGACTGATCAAAGAAGGGGATGAGATCAGGATCCTCACNGACATTCAGGGGATCGAGGATTTCCTCGGAGACATGGACTTCAAGGTTGCAGGCAGCGAAAAGGGCATCACAGCCCTTCAGATGGACATGAANATCACCGGTCTTTCGGTGAAGACCATGGCNGANGCCATCAATCANGCGCGCCCGGCNAGGCTGCACATTCTCGANAAGATGCTCGAGGCGATCGANACGCCNCGNGAAGGGCTGTCTCCTCATGCCCCCAGANTGCTCAGTTTCCGCATTGATCCTGAGCTGATCGGCACNGTGATCGGNCCTGGCGGGCGCACGATCAANGGNATCACCGAACGCACCAACACCAAGATCGACATCGAAGACAGCGGCATCGTCACCATCGCCTCCCACGATGGTGCAGCCGCNGAGGAAGCCCAGAAGATCATTGAAGGGCTCACCCGCAAAGTGAACGAAGGGGAAGTGTTCTGCGGTTCAATCACCCGGATCATTCCCATCGGAGCCTTTGTCGAAATCCTTCCGGGCAAGGAAGGGATGATTCACATCTCCCAGCTCTCCGAAGCCAGGGTCGAAAAGGTTGAGGATGTGGTGAAGGTGGGCGATGANGTCACTGTTCGCGTNCGCGAGATTGACAANCGTGGCCGTATCAACCTCACNCTGCGTGGCGTNCCCCAGGGTGGCGAGGCCCCCGAAAGTGAACCTCAGCCCACCCCGGTTGCCCCTCTGAGCTGATCTNTCAAACCCGNAATCCGGGATCAATATCAGCCATGGCCCGCGTTGCACGCTCTCCNAGTGCAGCGTGGGCTTTTCCATGGCTGGCAATCAGGCANCCGGCCTGCCTCACATCGCCGGTGTTGTAGGTGAGCGCAGTCTGATCGGCATGGGTAAAGCTCCCACCTGCCGCAAGCAGGACGGCCTCAGGAGCTGCCATATCCCAGTCTTTTGGTGCACTGCGACCGGACAGAGAGACATAGAGATCAGTTTCTCCCCTCAGAATCGTGGCCACTTTGCAGCCGACGCTGCCNACAGCCTTGGATCCACCNAGCGCAAGNTCTGTGATCAATCGCTCCANCCTGTCGTCACGATGACTNCGACTTGCCACNAGGATCAGCTCTGANAGGGCGGTTCGCTCACTGAAACGGACAGGAGTNCGTCTCTCTTGCCGGTCCTCACACCAGGCCCCCTGACCCACAACACCGATCCAGAGTTCATCCGCTTCGGGCAGAAGCACAACCCCNAGGACAGGACGNCGNCCTTTCACCAGAGCGAGNTGAACGGCATATTCACCCGTNCCCTGAAGAAAATCCNTGGTTCCATCCAGCGGATCCAGGATCCACAACCACTCCGCCTCCAGAGGTTGTCCTTCNGTGAGCTGTTCCTTNGCCGTTTCTTCACTCAANAGGGTCCAGCCGGCCTTGGGGAAAGCATCGGNNAGNCCATCNAGNAGCCACTGGTTNACCGCGAGATCAGCGGCCGAAACCGGTCCTTCCCCACCGTCGTCCACGCTGAGAGCTTTNGGGAATCCATGGNGTGGCTGCTCACCACGGGCATANGCGCGCAGNATGTCGGCCGCTCCCCAGCTGAGACGACGCAGCTCGACAAGCAGAGCGTCCTCGCTGATCCCGGTGGGCAGGAGAGCTGGCGTTGGCATCATGATCAGGGCAGGCGGTGGCCATTGTGATGCAAAGGGATGAGCCTGCCGCCGGCAGTCTTTATCTGGTGGGGACACCGATCGGGCATCTGGGAGATCTATCCCCTCGTGCTCAAGCGTTGTTGCGAGCGGTTGATGTGATCGCCTGCGAGGACACACGCCACAGCGGCCAGCTGCTGAACAACCTGGAGGCCCGGGGACGCAGGCTGTCCTTCCATCAGCACAACACCCGCACACGTGTGCCTCAGCTGATGGCGTCGCTGGCCGACGGGTTGAGTGTGGCTGTGATCAGTGACGCCGGTCTGCCGGGGATCAGCGACCCGGGGGAAGAGCTCGCCGCGGCAGCGCATCTTGCTGAACACCCCGTGATCTGCATTCCAGGGCCTTGCGCGGCAACCGCAGCGCTGGTCAGCAGTGGGCTGCCGAGCGGGCGGTTCTGTTTTGAAGGGTTTCTGCCGGCCCGTGGCAAGGAACGGAGCCTCCGCCTCGAACAGATCGCCAAGGAACAACGCACCA
>NYUU01000084.1 GCA_002684175.1 Synechococcus sp. CPC35 | reverse complement strand
CACGGCCAGGATCCTTCCCCTTCAGAGGGTCACCACCACGCAGCTGACGAGCCAGATTCAGCAACCAGTTCACGTCAAGGCCACTGGCATCGAGACGGGTTGCCAACCCGCCACCGAGCTGACCGTCAGCGTTGAGGAGAACCGTTCCCTCAGCCGGTGTCAGTTCAGCATCGACCTGAAAGCGTCCCGCCTGAAGTCGCCCGTTCAGACGGGCCTTCTTTAGTGCGATTCCGCGCAGGCCAGGATCAGTGACATCAAGGGTGCCGCTGACGTTCAACGGATTCACCGCCAGCTCACCCTGGCCACTGAGACGACCCGCCAGAGATTCAAATCTTCTGCCTGGCGGAACAGCCAGCTCGAGGCCATCAAGATCAAGGGAATCGGCCGTCCAGCGGTAACGGCCTGGGGTTCCATCCATGCGCAGGGCCCCGTTTCCACGCTCAAGCGAAACGCGGCTGGGCCAGCCATCGGCGGTGAGAACGGCGGAGAGAGACCCAGGAACCAGCGCCCGTGTTGCGCTCATGTTCAGGCGTGCTCCTTGTCCGAGCTGACCAGCAAGAACGCCATCCCAGCGTTCCGGCAGGTTCAGAGAGGCAACGCGAGGTTGGTCGAGAGACAGTTGAAGATCAGGCCGAAGGCCTTCAAGGGGGCCATCCACGTGCCCCCTCAAGGAAAAGCGACCACCCAGCTNAACCCCTGCCAGAGCCGAAAATCGACTCAGNTCAAGGGATTCCACGANAACGCCACTCCGCAGCTCACCGGTTNGGAACGTTCCCTTCTCAAGCGTCAGCGGCAACCTTGCCTCCGCCTTGATGACCGGACTGTCGAAGCGATCGAGATTGATNGCNGCATCGCGCTCGGACCAGCGNGCCTTCAACNNCCAGCGATCGANGATNGGATTGCTGGCCTGGCTGAGATCAAGNTTGANCAGNGGCGACTCGAGAGATCCGGATAGATCGAGNACACCACTCACCGGAGCTGCGCGCCCCAGTCCGGAGGCCAGGNTGGGGATGGAGTCCCAGAACGGTGCGCCAACGCTGAGGNCCGTGCTGCGCANGGCCAGTTTGCGGCCCAGCTCTCCAGTCAGTGCNAGCTGTAGNCCAGGGCTCTGAACCTGCAGATCATTCACNATCACCCGTCGCTGATCAGCGATGGTCCAGGGAGTGCGCAGGTCTCCTCTGAGNTTGATCGGTCCCGGTNAAAANGCGTTTCCCNCAGNGGTGAAACGNCCNGCCAGNTTCCAGCGGGGTTCAGCCCAGGGNCCATCGATCCTCAGNTCAAGGGAATCGTCGCTGGATTGACGNCGGACNCCGATCCGTANATCGAAGCTTTTGNTGAGATCNACCGTTCCGGNAGCTGNTGCCGTGATCTNATCAAGACGCAGCTGAACAGGATCGAGACGCAGCCTNCCATCCCGGCAGCCNACATTGAGCTGTCCGGAACGCAGCNCCCGCTCNGANGCNGCAGGNTGAACCTGAAATCCTTCAAGCCGNAGATTTCCANGACAGTCGAGTCGATCTCNCGTCCAGCGCAACCTCATNTCGGCGTTCAGTTCTCCACTGACATCCGCGTCGTTNCTGGAATTGATCAGAGCGATCANTGGCTGGATCTTNAGCGACTCCAGCCTGGTGCGNATNTTGAANGCAGGTCGATCCCAGCGCCCGNTTCCNTCCAGACGAACCTGGCCTCCGTCACCAACCCATCGAAGCCTGGAGACTGTGCTGAAGCTGGACTCAGCCAGCTGAACCAAACCATTGCTCTCAAGCGTCAGCTGCCGGTCATCNGGAATGAAGCTGATCCGTGCCGGTTGCTCNAGNCTGTAANGCAGGGCGAANTTNGGGGGNGGCGAGGANCCATCAACANGGCCGGGGNTCCAGTACGTCCCGTTGGCATTCCGGTGCAGNTCAGCCTGCAGACCGCGAATCTTCAACCNGAGCACCGGTTGCNAGCGTCGCANGCTGGCCANNGGATCGAGGCTGANATCCAAACCCTCCAGGCTGACTCTGGAACGGTCGTCCTNCGTTGGAGAGAATGCGAGTGGTTCCAATGGCGATNCCCNAGGGNCGCAGGCCCCGNTANGCACCGATGGAGACGCGGTGCCCCAGNGGACGTGANAGGGACNTCTCAAGGTCCGGGCGGAAACGAGACACCACATCCCCCACCGCTCTGTCGGCGGCACGGAATCCCCACCAACCGGCTCCCANCAGAAGNGTTCCNCCGATGACTGACCCGATCAATGCACGCTNATTCCGCATCGAACGCGTCGACGGCCCCCAGAATGCGCGCAATATAAGGAGACTGTCTCAAGGAACACCAGGCCTGATGGCACTTGATCAGCTGCTCCTCACCGCTGTGCCATGGCTGGCCTGGAGCGGACTCGGCCTGGGTCTGCTCACCGTNGTGGCTTTTCTCGCTGGCTGGGGGCTCCGCTTCCGTCTTGTGGGGGTGAGCAGCTTCACGCTCCTGCTGGCGGCAAGCTGCTGGGCCTTCGGTGTGAGCTACTCCCCTCCCATGAAGGTGGAAGGGGCAATCAANGTGCCNATNGTGTTCGACAACGGCAACGATCTGGTNGTGGCTCAGGCCTCCACGGAGATCAATCCAGAGGTGATCGNACCGACTCTCCAGCAGNTGGCNGGAAATCTTCGTGGATCGGGACGNTCCAACAGCATTGTTGTGGTGCGCCTGAGAGGGNTTCAGTCNGAAGCTGATGGCCTGGCACGGCCGGTGATNCTGGGTGAAACCATCCGTGATTTCCGCCAATGAATCANAAGGCCACGGCCCTTGCNGATCTGCCTCAATCCTTTCGGCANGAGCGCANTGAGCTGCTTGAGGCGGGCATCGATTCATGGCAGTCCATACGCAATCTTGACGATCAAGCGCTCAGCCGCCTGGCCCGCAGCGGACGTGCCTCAGCCCGCAACCTCCACAGACTGAGGGNGATNGCCGTTCTNGTCTGCGAACTGNNCATTGCGCCTCAGGATGCCGCACTGCTGATGCACGCCGGTATCGCAACAACCCANGNCCTCGCTGGTTGTACNCCTGAGCGACTGGTTCGCCAGACAGGGCGACTGGAGAGGAATCTGGGCACAGGNCGACCGGCNGTTGTGGATCTGCGCACTGCAGGAATGTGGATNCGACGTGCCAGGCAACTGCAGAACTGACCCATCANGGGCAGGGNCATCCGCGAAAACTGTTTATGAATNAGNAATAGATCGTGGTTGAGATGAGCAAATTTCTGACCGCAATAACATTGATCGCTCTGCAATCCGGTGCAGCTGCAGCGACTTCAAACCTTCTGAATGACGTCAANCGNAATCCNTCTGAGGCGAAGTCACTNTGNCGNTCGTTCAGAACNCTGAANCANAAGGGGAANTCGGCTTACTCNAAAAAAGCCACCNNGAANATNGCCAGTAACAAAGGCCTGAACTTCCAGGATGCCGAGGTTCTAGTCACTTACGTNGTGGGCATGCACTGCCCCGATGTCCAGTGACCTCCTNCCGGTNTCNGAACGTGANGCCNATCTGATTCTTGACGATGGCGTGAGTCTTTCATCACGCCTCTGGTACCCGAGAGGTCGTGGCNCCTGGCCNGCCCTGCTCATGCGGCAGCCTTACGGCAGACAAATTGCCTCAACGGTGACTCTGGCTCATCCGTCCTGGTGGGCAGCACAGGGTTATTTGGTGGTCGTTCAGGACGTTCGAGGCCAAGGGGAGTCGCAGGGATTGTTCCGTGGATTCAGCCAGGAGGCAGATGACACGGCCGTTACTCATGCCTGGGTTCGTTCACTGCCGGAGTGCAACGGTCGGCTGGGTTGCTACGGGTTGTCCTATCAGGGTCTGACCCAGTTGACAGCTCCGGAGGGAAGCGAGCCGCCGGATTGCCTGACGCCGGCGATGACAGGACTGGATGAACGCAGGCACTGGAGCTGTGAGGGAGGTGCGCACTGGTGGCATCTCGGTCTTGGATGGGGTCTGCAGCTGGCAGCACTCCAGGCCGCTCGCAACGGCAACAACGAAGCCTGGACAGAGATCAGGCGCAGCCTTGAGGACGGCAGCTACCTCAGGGACGGCCCAGGGTTGCTTCAGCGACATGATCCCGATGGCATGGCATGGAGCTGGCTTCAGAAGGATCCCTTACGGCCTGAAGACTGGACGGTCCACGCCGTACCCGATCGCTGGCTGCTCCAGCCGATGCTGCTGCTGGGAGGTTGGTGGGATCCCCATCTGCTGGGAGTGCTCGATCTTTGGCGGCGCAGCCGAAAACTCGGAGGACATCCGGAGCTCATGATCGGCCCCGCCACCCACCTGCAGTGGTGGCAAGACGTTCAGGATCAAATCCTGCGTTTCTTTCACAGGCACCTTCAGGACCGTGAGCCAGACACAAATCATGGAGAAACCCGTCTGTGGAATCTCACGCGCAGGAGCTGGCAGCCCCTCGACAATCCTCCGGAATACAGCTGGAGCCTTTGCGGCAACGGTCTGGCCTGCCCTGTTACTGGCAGCGGCACCCTTGTTTCCACGAGCGAAATGGAGGAAACGTCTCAGGGTGACGGCAGGGAACAGACCGACCAAACAAAACAGACCGAAAAAATCGTTCACGACCCATGGCGTCCCTGTCCAGCCATTGGAGGTCACCTCAGTCCAAGTGCAGGAGCTGCTGATCGCAGCGATCTCGATCAACGCTTCGATGTCGCCACATTCGACAGCGAGGTCATGGAAAACAGTCGCCTGTTGTCAGGCCAGCCAGAGCTGCGGATCAGGGTTTCTGCCGACCAACCGGGATTCGATCTCTGCCTCGGCCTGTCCCGCATACCGCTCGGAGAGGAGAGGGTTGAACAGCTGAGCACGGGATATCTGCGGGTGCTTGGAGACGAGGCCCTGCAACCTGCATCGCGTGTGGTGGTGCTTCAGCCCCTGCTCGCCAGCCTTGATCAGGGCGACCGCCTGCGACTCTCTGTGGCAGCAGCAGCCTGGCCAGCGATCGGCGTCAACCCCGGTTGCAGTGACGTTCCCAGCGGAGCACCAAGCAGTTCTCATCGTGTGGTGACGCTGACACTCCATCTTGCTGACTCAAGGCTGCAACTCAAGTCCTTCAACTCCGGCAGACTGCAGCTCGACTGAATGTGCGTGTCGTGAAGCTTTCCGCTGCCCTGCTGGCTCTCACCCTCATGACTCCGGTGCTGACAGCACCTCCGGCAACAGCGGAGGAGCTTTCCCGCACCGAACTCACCCCGTCTCAAGCGACTGCAGCCGCGGAGGAACTGCTCGAAGCCCTTGAGCAACGAGAAGGCGCCATCGTTCACAACGCATTGGCCGATGCGATCCGCGCCAGTGTCAGCAAGGAAAGCGTGCAGGCACGACTTGATCAACGGGTGCGTATCAATGCGGGGCGCATCGTCGGTGTCTCTCCCGGATACAACACCACAACCGTGGATGCCGTGGTCACCACAGCCGACGGCGATCAAGCGCTGCTGATGGTTCTCGATGACGACGGAAAGCTGCTGGCCTGGAAGTGGGCAGACAAGATCAAACCGATCGAATCAACGGCGCTGGATTTCGCACGGGACCTCGCTGCTGGTCGCTGGGTGATTGCAAGATCCAAACTGTCCCTTGAACTTCAGAAGGATCTTTCTCCTCAGGATCTCGAGCGCAAGTGGAACAAGCTGAGCAGGGTGTCCGGTGGCTTTCGCAAAGTCAAAGATGCCGTGATCGCCCATCAGGGCGGAGAGCAGCAGCTGGTGCTTGTGGCGGTTGCCTTTGCCAACACCACCTCCAACCTGTTCGTGATCTTCGATGAGCGTGGCCGGATCATCAATGTCGACATTTCACGCGATTTCGTCTGACGCAGCTTTGAGCTGAAGGGCAAAACAGGATTAGCATTTCGCACTCTTCTCAGGTCTCTCATGGGCGGCGCGGCAGTCCTCGACTGGATGGTTCAGGACGGCGATCGGTTGGCGAACTGCCGCCATGAATCCCCTTTCGCAGTTCTTGGTCCCCATCCAACGGACCAGGGATGGACGGTGCGTGTGTGGATGCCGGAAGCCAGCTCCCTGACCCTGCTTCTGGGGAACCAGGAGCTGAAAATGACGTCACCCCACCATCCGTGGATCTTCGAGGCCTCTCTGGACTCGGATCCAGGATCCGACTACCGGGTGCGTGCTGAGCGCGGCGGCATCATTCACGAACAACATGATCCCTGGGCTTTTCGCGGCGAGTGGATGGGCGAGATGGATCGCCATCTGTTCGCGGAAGGCAACCATCACCACATCTGGGAACGGATGGGTGCCCATCTCACAGAACGCGATGGCGTTGCCGGTGTGATGTTCTGCCTCTGGGCGCCGCACGCCCTGAGTGTGTCCCTGCTCGGCGACCTCAACTCCTGGGACGGTCGGCATCACCCCATGCAGAAACGCCTCGGCGGCATCTGGGAGCTGTTCATTCCTGGGCTCAGCGAAGGTGGGCTCTACAAATACGAGATCCGCAGCCAAGAGGGCCACTGCTACCAGAAAGCCGATCCCTACGGTTTCCAGCACGAGGTGCGGCCTGACAACAGTTCAGTCATCGCTCGGCTGGGAGGCTATCGCTGGCAGGACGAAACCTGGATGCGGAAGCGGGACAGCCGCAACGCACTGGATCAGCCGATCT